>NZ_JAAZQY010000001.1:0-48392 GCF_012371315.1 Acinetobacter sp. A1 | reverse complement strand
TGCGCTCAGAGAGATTCGAACTCCCGACCCCTTAGTTCGTAGCCAAGTGCTCTATCCAGCTGAGCTATGAGCGCGACATAAGTAAAGCGTGGCGGTGAGAGAGGGATTCGAACCCTCGATACAGTTGCCCGTATGCGTCCTTAGCAGGGACGTGGTTTCAGCCACTCACCCATCTCACCGTAACGTGCCGCCATAATACAAATTAAGTGCTAGTACTGCAAGCTTAGACACCACAATTTTTGCATATTTTTGCTCAATTAAATATTTTTTAAACAATTTTCATGCTTCAATGCAATAATTCAGCGTGATCTTTTGACATTGCATACATAAAAATCTGAAACATCGTAAAATAACGACAGAAAACACATTATTGCAATCATTTACGTGCAGTCTTCACGTACATGACTTATGCTAAACCTATCTTCTGACATGAAGTTTATTACATGATGAAAAATTGGGTCGATCCTGAAGCGAAAGCTGAAGCCGAACGTTACGAAAATCCTATTCCAAGCCGTACCTTAATCTTAGAAACCATTGAAACACTGCAAGCGGCACAGTCACATGCAGACTTGGTCGAGCATTTTGCCATTGCAGATCAAAAAAGTATTGATGCGTTAAGCCATCGTTTAATTGCCATGGTGCGTGATGGTCAGCTCATGAAAGATGGATTTAAGTTCCAGCTGGCTGCAGAACAACCGACCCATGACGCCACGGTTTACATCAACAGTAAAGGTTTAGGCTCTGCCAATATTTCAGGCCATGATGATATTTTGCTGCCTGAACGTGAACTGCGTTTAGTGTTTAATGGCGATCAGGTTAAAGTCCGCCAGACTTCAGTGGATCGTAAAGGCAAAGCATGGGGCTTTATTACTGAAGTTACCCAGCGTCGCGTCAAACAAATCATTGGTAAATTGTCAGAATACGATGGTGAATATTTTATTCAGCCTGCCCAGCCGAATAGCCATCAACCCATTACCTTAGAAAAAGAACTGATTGAACATGCCCAAGTCAAACTGGGCGACTCTGTACGCATTGCAATTGACGACTATCCAACTCGTGAAGAGTTTACGACTGGTCATATTGTTCAGTCCATGGCAGATAAAGCAGATACCGAAATTATTATTCCACAAACCATTTTGGAATTTGGTCTACCGTATGAATTTCCTGAAGCCGTGATTCAGGAAGCTGAAAGTTTTCAGGAGCCTACGGCGCAAGACCGTGAAGGGCGTATCGACTTACGTGATTTAGCCTTAGTTACCATTGATGGTGAAGATGCGCGTGACTTTGACGATGCTGTCTATGCCGAAAAACGCCCAGGCGGGGGTTACCGTGTCGTGGTTGCCATTGCCGATGTCAGCCATTATGTACGTCCTGGCAAACCGCTAGATGATGAAGCGCAGGAACGTGGTACTTCGGTGTATTTCCCACACTTTGTATTGCCAATGCTGCCTGAAGCACTTTCTAATGGTTTATGCTCTCTGAACCCGCATGTAGACCGTTTATGTATGGTCTGTGACTTAAAACTGTCACGTGCAGGTCGTGTTACAGGGTTTGAGTTTTATCCATCGGTCATGCATTCCAAAGCACGTTTAACCTATACCCAAGTGGCTCAATATTTTGAGGGTGACAGTGCTGCCATTCCAGAAGATCGTGAAGTACGTAAATCACTGAATACCCTGTTCCAGTTGTATCAGGTGCTGAAAGGTTTACGTGCTGAACGTCATGCCATGGAATTTGAAACCGTTGAAACCTACATGACCTTTGATGAGTTGGGTGGAATTAACGAAATTTTGCCACGCACCCGTAACGATGCGCATAAACTGATTGAAGAATGTATGTTGCTGGCCAACGTCGCAGCAGCAGAATACGCACTAAAACACGATGTGCCAATGCTGTACCGTGTGCATGAACCACCAGAGTTTTCACGTATTCAAAAAGTCCGTGATTTTGTCAAACTGCTTGGCTTGCATTTCCCAGAACAGCCAACGCAGGCCGACTATCAAGCTGTGATTGAAGCCACCAAAGACCGTATTGATGCCCCTAGTATTCATGCAGTGTTATTACGCTCCATGATGCAGGCCTATTATGGTGCCAATAATGCAGGACACTATGGCTTGGCTTATGATGCCTACACGCATTTCACCTCGCCAATTCGCCGCTACCCTGACCTGTTATTACACCGTGCCATTAAAGCGCATTTAAAACAAAAGCCATCTCCACTGTCTGGTGCAGCTTTAGATGATGCAGGCGAACACTATTCTGCAACCGAACGTCGTGCCGACGAAGCCTCACGCTCAGTCACCACATGGCTAAAATGTCACTATATGCAGCAGCATTTAGGTGAAGAGTTTGTAGGAGTCATTTCTGCAGTAGCTGAGTTTGGTCTGTTTGTAACGCTTAAAGACCTTTATGTAGATGGCATGATTCACGTTAGCCAATTGGGCGATGACTTCTTTGTCTTTGACCAAGCCAGCCAAAGTCTGATTGGACAAGCACGAGGTCAAAGCTTTAGCTTGGGCGATGAAGTCAAAATTAAAGTCGCAGCAGTCAATTTAGAAGACCGTAAAATTGATTTTGAATTGATGCAGCAGCTTACCCATGCAGGCCGTGCAGTTCGTATGCGTGCACCACGTGTAGCAAAGCCAATCAGCCGTGAAGCCACTGAACAAGTCTTTTCTGAACGTCCAAGCAAAGCGACTTTAAGTGAAAACGGTGAACAACCTGTACCAAAGAAAAAAGCCAAGAGCAAACCTAGCTCATACAGTAAAAAATCTTCGGCCAAGTCTGAAAGCAAGCCTAAAGACAAAGTGAAGAAAAAGACCAAAGTCAAAAAGAAAAAAGCCAATGCCAAGTCTAAATTAGATTAGCGTGTACTGTTTTCTTGAAACTTCAAAAAGAGCTACGGCTCTTTTTGTTTTTTCAGCGGTTCAGAACAGCTTAACTACATTATTGTGCCTGATTCATCAGTCTAAGCGGCTAAATCTGTGTGCACACCTTGATTTCAGCCCTCAAAAGCCCTACATCTATAAATAATGAACGAAATGAATATGGCATTTAAAATATGAAATTACAGCAAGCAACCTTACCTGTTCCACAATTTGATCAAATTACACTGGCAGATTTAAAACAAAAAATTGAACACGCCATTCAGCAAGGGCAGCAGTTTTTAAATACGCTTACGGCTGTACCTGACAATACCACGGCGCAACTGCAGATTTTGGAACAGATTGACCAGCTCGAAAATAATATGAGTGAGGCATGGGGTGTACTGTCACATTTAAATGCCGTCATGAATAACCCTGAAACCCGTGAAGTGTATCAGGCGCTATTACCGAGTTTAAGTGACTACTACACACAGCTTGGTCAACACACGGTGTTGTACCAAACTTATCAACATATCCACGATGCCAACACATTTAAAGATTTACCTGCCGCACAACAAAGTGCAATTCAACTGGCTTTACGTGACTTTAAGCTTTCAGGTGTCGCCTTAGAAGGTGAAGCCAAAAAACGCTATGCCGAAATTTCTGCACGTTTATCGCAACTGTCCTCTGACTTTTCCAATCACGTGCTTGATGCCACACAAGCCTATTACAAAGTTTTATCGGAAGATGAACTCAAAGGTTTGCCACAAAGTAGCATTGAGTTACTGAAACAATATGGTCAGCAACGTGAGTTGGAACAAGCTGTAGCCACACTGGATATTCCTGCATATTTAGCCATTATGACCTATGCAGATGACCGTGCTTTACGTGAAACTCTATATCAAGCTTACACCACACGAGCATCCGATCAATCAGACCAGTCTGAATTTGACAATACACCAATCATGCAAGAAATCCTGAGTTTGCGCCAAGAAATGGCTCAGCTGCTCGGTTTTAACAATTACGCAGAATTATCCCTTGCCAGCAAAATGGCACCAAGTGTCGAAGCAGTCGATCAGTTCTTGCGTGAACTAGCAGAACATGCACGAGCACCTGCAGAAAAGGAAATTGCAGAACTTAAAGCCATTGCTGCCAAAGACGGCATTGATACCCTGCAACCATGGGATACAGGCTACTATTCAGAAAAATTAAAACTGCAACAATTTAACCTTTCGCAGGAGATGCTAAAACCGTATTTCCCTGCCCCTAGAGTGGTAGATGGCTTGTTTAACATCGTAAAGCGTTTATACGATGTTGATATTATTGAGCGTGCTGCCCCTGTTTGGCACCCGGATGCACGCTATTTTGAGCTTGAAGATCAAGGGCAAGTGATTGGTGGTTTTTACTTTGACCTGTATGCGCGTACAGGCAAACGTGGCGGCGCATGGATGAGTGGTTTCCGCTCACGCATGCAACTCTCTCAAAATTTACAAAAACCGATTTGCTATATGGTGTGTAACTTTACCCCACCTGTGGCAGACCAACCTGCCCTACTCACCCATGATGAAGTAATTACTCTGTTCCATGAGTTTGGTCATGGTTTACACCACATGCTGACTGAAGTGGATAATATTTCTGTAGCAGGCACACATGGCGTGGCATGGGATGCAGTGGAATTACCAAGTCAGTTCATGGAATTCTGGACTTGGGATCAGGACAGTTTAGATATGCTGAGTGCGCACATTGATACGCAAGCGACACTACCTGAACACTTGCTCAAAGCGCTGTTAGATGCACGTTTCTTCCAATCAGGTATGCAAAGCCTACGTCAAATTGAATTTGCCCTATTTGACTTAAGTATTCACCGCAGCAACCCTGCATTAACCGCTGAACAGATTCAAGCCACCCTAAATGACATTCGCCAGAATTATGCCGTTGTGCCGACCACAAGCTATAACCGTTTCCAGCACAGCTTTAGCCATATTTTCGCAGGCGGCTATGCAGCAGGTTATTATTCGTACAAATGGGCAGAGGTTTTGGCCAGTGATGCCTTTGATCGTTTTGAAAATGAAGGACTGTTTAATACCGAAACGGGTAAGCAGTTTAGACAGTTTATTCTAGCAGTTGGCGGAAAAGATTCAGCACTTGATGCATTTATCAATTTCCGCGGACGCGAGCCAAAAATAGACGCACTATTACGTCATCAAGGTTGGACGAACACGGTGAAAAACGCTTAAACTAAGAACTTTAGATGAAGTTAGGGGAGTCATGATGACCATTAAACGTCGTTTCATTGCAGGCGCAAAATGTCCAAAATGTCAGGCGATGGATCGGGTTGTCATGCTCACCGCTGGCGAAGCTGAATGGATCGAATGCATCGAATGTGATTATACGGAAAACCGTCCAACACATATTGATGAACCTGAAATCCCTGAGATTTCAGATGAAGTTGGGGTGATCCAGTTTAAGCCTCGTCAGTCAAAATAAAACAATAAGGTTCAACGCATGACTGAAGATCAACGACATAACCCTAAATTCCTGTGGGCGATTACGGGGAGCTTAATTGTTGTCATTATTGCCGTGTTTATCTTTCAATGGATGGGCAGCGCAGACAATGACACAGACATGCAAGCCACACCACCAGTAACGGCTCCTGCGGCTAAATCTGCACCACCCGAAGCAACTTCGTTGCAAGATGCAGAAGCAGCACCAAAACAGTTGGTCACTGAAGATTTACTTAAAGCGCCTGTTCCTGAAAATGCTGCTCTTGCAAAAGAAGAAGTGGCTAAATTGGATGACATTCGAAACCAATTGAATGATCAGAGCAGCTTGTTAAAACAGCAGCATGCCGATGCCGATGAGTTGATTAAACTCAAAGAAGAACAAATTAAAATTTTGGAGGCACAGCTAGCGCAATAACAGTCTTGCTGTGCAATATCTCGTCTGTACGTCGTCAATTTAAGCTAGAATAGCCCTAGGTTATTCTGGCTTTATTTGTATGACATCTCCCAGTTCTGCCCAACAGAATTTGCTCAAAGCAATCATGCTGTTGACCTGCTCGGCTTTTCTTTTTTCATTGATGGGTGTCTGCGTGCGTTATGCCTCAGAAACGGTAGATAACGCCACTGTGGTCTTTTTCCGCAATTTTATCGGCATCTTTATTTTTATCCCGCTTCTTTTTAACAAAGGCTTGAGCTTTTTTAAAACACAAAAATTGTGGATGCATACTTGGCGTTCTGTGGTCGGTCTTACCGCCATGTATGGCTTTTTCTATGCCATTGCCAATTTAAAACTGTCCAATGCAATGGTTTTTACTTACTCCTCACCAATCTTTATTCCGCTGATTGCATGGCTGTTCCTTAAAGAAAAAATCACCAAGTCGATGCTTTTGGCTGCATGTATCGGTCTATTTGGCGTGTTGTTTGTGGCCAAACCCGATGCAGGTATGTTTAACAGTATGTCTGCCATTGGTCTCAGTGCCAGTTTTTTAGCAGCAATGGCATTTGTCACAGTACGTGCTCTGACACAAACCGAACCACCTGAACGGATTGTGTTTTACTTTTGCCTGATTGGTACGCTCATTTCGGTCATTCCTATGTTTTGGTCATGGCGTCCCTATACTTGGACTGAACTGAGTTTTTTAATTGGTGCAGGACTCTTGGCCAATATCAGTCAGATTTTTATGTCAAATGCCTATCGTCTTGCCCCTGCTGGCCAAATTGGCCCCGTAAATTATATTGCGATTATTTTTGCAGGAATTTGGGGCTTCAGTTTTTGGCAAGAAACGCCTGATGTGTTTAGCTTAATTGGTTTTGCTCTAATTCTGACTGCCATCGTGTTATGCAGTCCATTGCTACAAAAACGCTGGCATCACCACCCTTCAGACCATTAAGTTTTTCAATCAGATCATTCGGATACAAAATACCCTGTCACAAGGACAGGGTATTTAAGATTTTATTAATTATATAAGGCTTATCAAAAGCTTACTCATACCAACCGAATAACTTAAACATATAAGGCACATAGGCAATGATAAGCATGGCTGGCAGCATCACAATCACAGGTAAAATCCAGCGTTCAAAGCGATAGTAGAAGGATTTATGTCTGACTTCTGCATCTGCTGCTGCAACTTCTTCATCGCCAATGGACTGACGTGCCAATAAATGGTTCAGTGCCACAGGTGGTGTGACATAGCCTAGCTCGAAGCCAATCAGAGTAATCATCCAGAAATGAACAGGATGAATGCCATATTGATAAGCTACAGGGGCAACCGTTGCAGAAATCAGAATCACCGCACCAAACGGATCCATGATCATTCCCACAAAAATCATTAGAGCAACGATCAAACTAATCACAATGAAGATGCTGCTAATATCAGTTGGGAAAGCATCCATAATTTCAATGCGTTCTAAATATCCCCCTACGCTCACCGACAGCGCCATCAAAATGACCAAAGCACCAATGTGTCCCACCGTTTCACTGGTAGATAGATGTAATGCTTTAAAGAATCCATATTGACGCAATGGTGAATCTGGCGCAGTCAGTAATGAACGCTCCGCTGAATTTGCGGTCTGTGATGCTGCGGGCTGCGTATCTAAGGTCTGATCCCACTGCCCCATTGGTGGAATCGGTGCAGGTTCGTGACGTAATTTATCAAACAACACCATCATCAAAAGAATCACAGGCATCATCACAGGTGCTGTAAATTCATTCATATTGGTGTCGAGAGCATATTTATAGAAAGCCCAAATCAACACAAAAATAATGATATACGGCAGAACTGGGCCTAAAGCACGGAACGACAATGGTGCAGCAACACTTGGCGCAGCAATACGGAATTTACTCTCGGCAAAGAACAGCGAAATGATCAAGAATAAAGTTGAGGTTAATAAGAAGACATACAAGCCATAGTGATACAGCAAGTCCGTCGTGACTTCTTTATTGAGTGATGCCACCACCACAATCAAAAGACATGGACGTAAAACCACACCCATTGAACCAGACATCGCTGTAGCAGCCAATGCAAACTGACGACGTCCGCCTGCATTCCAAACCTCTTTATAAATAATCGCACCTGCAGCAATTACAAAAATACCCGATGCACCTGTATAGGCTGTTGGTAAGGCTGCTGCAATCAAAATCAACCATGTAAGGGTTTCTGGGGCAAGATGCCATGGACGCAAAATATTCAAGAACAAGTCGACAATTCGAGTTTGTTTCAGCAACATCCCCGCCCAAATAAACAGCGCCAAATTGAGGAAGATACTGGAGAATTCAACCAACTGCCCCAAGTAAATCCCTTGCCCCATCGGATAATCCATCAGGAAGGTGAAGGAAAAGCCTGTACTAATCGCCATATACGCGTACAAAGGTACACTCAGGAAAGCCAACCCTAAACTGCCGCCCTCACGTGTCGGTGCAGGTGGTTTGAACAACTGAAATAGGCTGATCAAGGTGAGCGTTGTAAACAAGATCATCCACAGCCAGTAAATAATCTGCATCTCGCTGCTCATCGGTACGCCCGAATTCAGCACAGAACGATATTGGCTAATACTTGATGCGGTCAAGAAACCATTTGCCACCAGCATTAAGGTCGAATACACCTTAAAATCAATTTTCGTGGCAGGCCCACGTAAACCAATATGGTGGGTTTTTAAAGTGGCACTAATTGCCGCAAACACCACCATCAACACCAACAAAATAGCGCGATTTTCAGTACCAAATTTAAAGATGCCAAAAAATGAGGTTTCTACCGTACGGTAGAGCGCTAAGCTTGGATGCGCTTGAATGTGCTGAATCGCTTGATCGTGAAATTGATATTTTTCTTCACAAATTTGTTTAGCTGCCAAAATAGAAGAACGCACATCGGACTCTGAAGCTGTCCCAAAAATATCGGCAAACTCATCGGCAGCATTGGCCTGCATTTGTGCCTTCACCTGTGCATCTACATCGGGGTTGCGCTCACAATCGGGCGCTGTCGGTTCAGCGCGTAAAAATGAATATTGCATGCCTGTTGCAGGGTCGCCATATAAGCGCTCGCCCATACGCAACAACTGACCATGTACCATTTCACCGGTGCCAATAATCAAGGTAAGTAACAGTAAGATCAAAATAACGAATGTAGAAATCCATTCTGTCCATATATGTCTGAGCAAAGCCAAGCCAGACCTGCGTTGTCCGTTATTGTGCATATATTGTCCTGTTTTTATTTTGCGCAGAAACCAAATCGCTCGAATCTCTGTCGGTTTTTCATCAATAGAAAAATCCATCTTCTATTGGGTTTTTTATATTCTGTTTAAATGTGCATCAAAGTAATGATCATTAAAATGACAATATAGATTTTCTTTTTCGTTAAAATGGTCAACTGTCATACGGTTCGGTTGCTATCGTTGTATTGGAATATGCTTTATTTAGGGTCGATGCAATAGGCCCAAATAATATAGCCCAATGCAAAAAATACCCCCCAAATCACCCCCAGTAAATGCGCTTCAACTAAAACAGGGCTACCAATGAGTTCAGCTGTACCCAAACTGCCCATGGTATTTTCCCAGAATAGTTTTAGTAAAATCAGCGTCAATACCAAAGTGGCAAAACTACGTTCTTTTTTATAGAGTAAATGAACACAAGCTACGGCCACATAAGCACCATGCAGCACACCAGACAGGCCTGCATAGGCATCAATATCGGCAAGAAAATAATAAAAACTCAAACTGATTGCAGGGGGTAACACCAAGAGCAGTGCGGCAAAGTGCCAGACTTTGGCATGTGGAAAAATAAAAGGTAAACAGGCAAAAGCAATCATGTTGAGTAAGTAATGTATCCAACCGACATGTACCCAATGCCCTGTCCATAAACGCCAGAACTCATCCAGCAAATGGCTAGACCAGTAAATAAAATGCTCTGCAAAGACCTGTAAGCATGCAGAAATTGACATACATGCCGCAATAAACACAATTTTTCGATTGAGAAATTGAGATGAATATTGCATAGGTAACTTTGCCCTCCAGTTATTCTTATTATGTCCTGATATTCAACAATGCTTGCCCAATGTGAATACAACAACAATTCAGATTGGGCAAAGTTGCTTACAGTTTACAGTTGTGCTGCGGTATCCTCATTAAACAAATCATCTAATTCTGATGAGTTGTCCTGTTCATCCCAGAAGCGCTTCATTGCATCATCATTGCCACGGATCCCTGTATTTTCTGTCCAATAACGGTCAGAAATTCCTTGTACCATGCTTCCGGCCATGGCATCAATCAGTTTAAATTGTGGATTGACAGGTTTTTCGTCACTGCGAGCATTAGCAAAAGATTTTAAAGCATCCCGAATTTTGGCATCTTCACCACTGGCTTGCGCTGCAACTGCATACAAAGCATGAGATAAACGTACACCTTTGGCTTCGCCAATTTGCATGGATTGTTTTAAGGTTTGATACGGATCAGGTTTACCATCTCCTGCACCTGGCAATAAGGTCCAAATTACTGCACGGGTGGCTTCAGGTGCACCCCAGAATTTTTCATTGTTTAAACAGGTCATTCCACGTTCAACAATTGCTGCAATATCTTTAGGTACATGCACAGCACCGCCTGAATTAATATCATTGGTCATGGCTTGTAAACCACTGAGCATGCCCAGCATATATACGGTTTGTTCAATATCGCCGTTCATTTTAGGGCAGCCTTCTCCTAAGGCTTTTCTATATTTCTTTTCCCAACGATGCTGAAACAGTTGATAACCCGTATATTGGCGTTGTGCTGCCAATGCTGCCCAGCGTTTTTGCTGAATACGCGCATCTTGTGCCTCTGACACCTGCCCTGCTTTGGCCGCACGTAAATAGCGCAGCTCTGCATCCAAGGCTTTTTCTTCAGCACAAATTCCTGCAGCCGAGTACATCAATACTGCAACACGTGTCGGGTCTGCACCCATGTCTTTGGTGGCCATAATGGCTGGTGTAAGTGAGTTACCAGAATTACACACCATTTCAGCATCTTCCATGGCCAAAATTGGCGGCACAATATGCTTTTCAGTAAAACCAAGCGCGACATTCGCTCCCGTTTTAACCACTTGTGAACAACCTGATAATAATAAACTTGTGATTGCGAATACGGCCACACCCTGGCCTATTTTTTGGACTTGCGACATTTTCCTGTCCTCTATAATTGTGTTTATGTCCATTGCAACAAACATAGCAGAAGCAATATCTGAATAAAAGCATCTTGCTTCAGCTTCAGATAGATAACTTTGCCATGTTTTTCAGTCTTGAAAATTGACTGTAATCTGTCATCCGACAAAATTTAGGCAAAAAAAAGTAGCATTGCGACGGTTCAGCACATGCTACTTATTAACTGGTACCCGCTTACGCGGTATAAATAAAAAATCTTTCAACAAATTACAATCCAATCATTTCATTGCTCTGAAATGTATTGCTCTACACTTGTCTGGAATCAATATAACCAAAAATAGGGATAAGGTTAATCTTTTTTGCCAATTTAAAATGACTGATTAGAGCACAAAAAGTGAGTGATTTTTTTATCTTTATGATAATTATGTTTTTTTATTTTATTAAAAATATACAAATGTCCGAAAACTAGAGCATTTTCGCCAATACTTTAAGTGCTTTCCATTCGGCAGTAGAAACTTGATCACACCAAATCACAGCAGGTTTTAATGCCTTCTGAAAATACAGCACAATATAAATTTGATGATCAACGACTTGCCGCAACTGTACGCGACGAATTTCTGTTTGCAGCGGTGTCGTTTTTCTTAGTGTTTTTATATGCTGTGATGCTGCCTGCGGAGCAAAATAGGCAATCGACCATTCATGTTCATCTAACTGATCTAAACTCAGGATGCGATTGCTCTTTAAAAATTTGAAATAGGCTCCGCCTAAAATTAGACAACAACAAAGCCATAGCCATGTTGCTAAAACCTGTGCCAAAAGCAGCACAATCACACTTCCAACCATCAGCTGAAACAGCAAAGCCAAACGACTGCGTTTCAGCTGAATTTGCTGTTTAGCCATGTACATAATTTTTGAGTTTTTGAATAAAGTCTTTTAACTCAGGGCGTGGCGGCTCAGCTACTTCCATAAACCAGTCCAGTAAGTCTGGGTCTTCCTGTGCAACCAAATCGGCAAACATTTGTTTTTCTTCTGCGCTGGCATTTAGATAATGATTTTTTACATACGGGTCAAAGTAGACATCAATTTCCTTTAAACCACGACGGGCGCGGTAAATGACTTTACGTTCTTCTAAGCTGATGTCTTCACTCATGGTTATTCCCCATTCAAATTAAACTCCAGCTAGTTTAACCGACCCCTTTTAAAGTTTCGATGACTTTTGTGCAGCATTGACCAAAAGCATCATTCTGTCTGCTGAATTAAGCATTCTGCACCTTGTTCAGCTTAAGTAACTCTTCTAAGGTGAATTTAAAACAACACCATCAGGAAGATGACCCTATGCAATCTGCTGCAATTCGTCCCATTCAAAATATGTTGCCACGAACTTTATTTAATGCTGAACATGAAAGTTTTCGTGATTTAGTGCGCAAATTTTATCTGCAGGAGGTGATTCCGCATACAGAAAGATTTGAAGCACAACAGCATGTAGACCGTGAACTTTGGCAAAAAGCAGGTGCATTGGGTTTACTGTGCAGCACCATGCCTGAACAGTATGGAGGTTCAGCGGTAAACCGTTTATACAGCATGATTCTACTTGAAGAACAAGCCTATGCAGGTGACAGTGCTACAGGATTTTCACTGCACTCAGATATTGTTGCAAATTACATCAACAACTTTGGGACTGACGTGCAAAAACAGCATTGGTTAGCACGAATGGCCACGGGTGAAGTCATTACCGCCATTGCCATGACCGAACCAGGCACAGGTTCGGACTTACAAGCAGTGCGTACAACTGCAGTAATAGATGGTGATGACTATGTGATTAACGGTTCTAAAATTTTTATTACCAATGGCTATTTGTGCGATATGGCTATCGTAGTTTGTAAAACAGGCAATACCGATAAAGGCTCGGCAAATTTATCTTTAATTATGGTCGAAGCAGATCGAGTCGGTTTTAGCAAAGGCAAACCACTGAATAAAATTGGAATGAAAGGCCAAGACACTTGTGAGCTGTTTTTTGACAATGTTCGCGTACCACGAGCGAATTTACTCGGCACTGAAGGCGCAGGGTTTATGCTACTCATGCAAGAACTGGCTTGGGAACGTTTGATCGTCGCTATTCTGTGCCAAGCTGGCGCAGAAGCTGCCTTTGCACACACTTTGCAATATACCCAACAACGACATGCCTTTGGTAAAAGCTTGAAAAGTTTTCAAAATACGCGTTTTAAACTTGCAGAGCTGCGTACAGAAATCGACTTCTGCCGTACATTTGTCGATGGCTGCATGCAACTACAGCTGAATAATCAACTCAGCGTAGAAGCGGCTGCAGCGGCAAAATACAAAGTTTCGGAACTGTATTCCAAAGTGGTCGATGAATGCTTACAACTACATGGTGGTTATGGCTATATGCTGGAATATCCAATTGCACGTGCCTATTTAGACAATCGTGCCAATCGTATTTATGCAGGCAGCAATGAAATTATGAAAGAGTTGATTGCACGTTCTTTATAGAGCATCGATCCATGCAGAGAATTTGGTGCAAGCGTATCTTGCATACACTTGCACCATAAGTTTTAAGACACTAATTTCGGCTTACGCTGCTGCACTGGTGCCTGTTTTTTGAATTTTAAAATACCATCTTCAAAACTGGCTTGTTTCAATGTTTTACGATCTTTCAAATAGTTATTGGTCACACGCCATGGTGCATGTTTGCCTTGTTTCGGCATCACATCGGCAGCCCGGGCAATGTAGCCTGAACTTAAACTGCCCATCACCGTATCTTCCAACAACTCAGTTTGATCACCTTGTGGGATGACCTCATCATAGCCTTGTTGATCCATATAGTTGAATAAACGACAGATATAATCCGCGGCAACATCCACTTTTAAAGTCCAAGACGCATTGATATAACCAATAATTAACGCCATATTCGGTACATCACTCACCATTACGCCCTGATAAAGCATGTGCTTCGAGGTATCCATTGGCTGACCGTCAATTGTGGCTTGTATGCCCCCTAGAATCTGAATGTTCAAGCCTGTTGCAGACACAATAATATCTGCGTCTAAATGCTTACCTGATTTTAATTGCACCCCTGTTTCGGTAAATTGCACGATATGATCCGTTTCAATTGATGCATGGCCTTCACGTAAAATCGTAAATAAATCTCCATCAGGCACGACACATAAGCGTTGATCCCACGGATTATAATGCGGCGTGAAATGTTTCATGTCGACTTTGCCTTTGAGCTGCATCTGAATCGACTTTAATAACAAAGTGCGGAGCAATTTTGGTTGCTTTTGTGCCAAGGCATAAATGGCACGCTGCATGCCAATGTTACGTGCACGTATAATTTTATAAGCAACATCTTCAGGTAAAACCTTACGCATCTGCTCGTAAACAAAATCCATAGCAGGCACAGATGCAATATAGGTTGGAGAGCGCTGCAACATCGTTACATGCGCTGCACCTCCTTTAACCATGGCAGGTACTAAAGTAATTGCCGTTGCTCCACTGCCAATAATGAGAACTTTTTTACCACGATAATCAAAATTTTCAGGCCAATGCTGCGGATGAATAAAAGTGCCTTTAAACGCTGCTTGATTTGGAAACTCAGGTTGAAAGCCCTGATCATAGTTATAATAACCAGTACAACCGAGTACAAAATTAGCTACCCAAGTTTCAATCTGCTGGGCTGCATTTTCGATTTTTAACATCCATTTACGCGCTTGGCTGTCATAGTTAGCAGATAACACGTGATGCTGAAAATGAATTTTACTGTTTAATGATTTTTCTTGAATAACTTCAGCCAAATAACCTTTGATTGATGCGCCATCCGCCAGTACATTGGTTTTTTTCCAAGGTTTAAAGTTATAGCCAAAAGTAGACATATCCGAATCTGAACGAATACCAGGATATTGAAATAAGTCCCACGTTCCACCAAAACTTTGGCGACGCTCAATAATCTCAAAAGAACGCTGCGGGCAATGTTGCGTGAGGTGTGCAGCCAAACCAATACCCGAAATACCTGCCCCGATAATTAAAATATCAACCTGCTTATCCATGTTTTATTGTCCAGTTTGAATGATGATTTTTATTAAAACACATATTTGACAATACACAATGTCAAGTTTAAAAAAAGAAGCTTAAATTCTTATCATTTCAGGACAATTTTAGATAATCAGCATGCTTGAAAAATTTACAGGCATAAAAAAAGACCGGTAAAACCGGTCTTTTTCGAACAACGTGCGTTATTCTTGGCGAAATTATTTAACTTCGCGATCTACTAGCTCAACGTAAGCCATCGGTGCAGCATCACCTGCACGGAAGCCCGCTTTAAGAACACGTAGATAACCGCCGTTACGTTCTTTGTAACGAGGGCCAAGAACGGTAAATAATTTACCAACAGTTGCTGCTGAACGAGTACGAGCAAACGCCAAACGACGGTTTGCTACTGTATCGTTTTTAGCTAAAGTGATTAAAGGCTCAGCAACACGACGTAATTCTTTTGCTTTAGGAACAGTCGTTTTGATTAACTCGTGTTCGAACAAAGAATTAGCCAAGTTTTGGAACATCGCTTTGCGATGGCTGCTTGTACGGCCTAATTTCACACCACTATTACGATGACGCATGGTGATAGTCCTACTTAATTAACGGCTACGATAGGCGAAACGATCGTCCATACGGAGACTAGCTGGTGGCCAGTTCTCTAAACGCATGCCGAGCTGTAAGCCTTTTGAAGCCAGAACATCTTTGATCTCTGTAAGCGATTTTTTACCCAAGTTAGGCGTTTTAAGTAGCTCAACTTCAGTACGCTGTACAAGATCACCAATGTAGTAAATATTTTCTGCTTTCAAACAGTTAGCAGAACGAACAGTAAGCTCTAGATCATCTACTGGACGAAGCAAGATTGGATCAACTTCTTCACGAGGCTCTTGAGCAACAGGAGCTTGATCTTTCTGAAGATCAACAAAAATTGCAATTTGTTGTTGCAAGATTGTTGCCGCTTTGCGGATTACTTCTTCTGGATCTACAGTTCCGTTGGTTTCAAGATCAATGACCAACTTGTCAAGGTCAGTACGTTGTTCTACACGCGCATTTTCTACGATGTAAGACACACGTTTGATTGGGCTATAAGAAGCATCTAACTGCAAACGACCTACAGGGCGAGTTTCGCCTTCTGGGAAACGTGAGTCAGATGTTTCATAACCACGGCCTTGAGCAACTTTCAGGCGCATTTTTAAATTGCCTGTAGCACTTAACGTGCCGATCAAGTGTTCAGGGTTAACCACTTCAACATTATGTGGTAAACGAAGGTCTGCAGCAGTTACATCGCCTGGACCTTGTTTTTCCAATGTCAAATAAGCTTCATTTTGATCGAACAGCTTAATAGACAATCCTTTCAGGTTCAGCAAGAGCTCGACGATGTCCTGCTGCAAGCCTTCCAAAGTACTGTACTCGTGCTCGACACCTTCAATTTCAACTTCTACCACAGCTGCGCCAGGTAAAGAAGAAAGAAGGATGCGACGTAAAGCATTACCAAGAGTATGACCAAAGCCACGCTCTAATGGTTCTAGAATAACTTTTGCCGAGGTCCCGCTTGCCGCTTCGACCTTGATCGCTTGCGGAGTAAGAAACTCATTTGCAGTACGCGTCATTATTGCTACCTCAAGGATTATTTAGAATACAATTCTACAATCAAGCTTTCGTTGATTTCAGCAGGTAAATCAGAACGATCTGGTGCAGCTTTGAACGTACCTTCTAATTTAGAATGGTCAACTTCCATCCAAGAAGGGATACCACGTTGAGCAGCCAATTCAATTGCGTTTTTAATACGTAATTGTTGTTTTGCACCTTCGTGAACTGCAATTACATCACCAGCTTTAACTTGGATAGACGCAATGTTAACACGACGACCATTTAAAGTAATGCTACGGTGAGATACAAGCTGACGAGCTTCTGCACGTGTAGAACCAAAACCCATGCGATAAACAACGTTATCAAGACGGCTTTCGAGCAATTTCAACAAGTTTTCACCTGTTGCGCCTTTCACACGAGCAGCTTCTTTATAGTAGTTACTAAATTGACGCTCTAAAACACCGTACATACGACGTACTTTTTGTTTTTCACGTAATTGTAGTGAGTACTCAGATTGCTTACCACCACGAGCCCCGCCATGTTGGCCAGGTGCTTTAGCGTGTTTTTTAGTTTTGACGTCAAAAGGTTTAACGCCAGATTTAAGTTGCAGGTCTGTCCCTTCGCGGCGAGAGAGTTTGCATTTTGGACCAATATAACGAGCCATGAATGTTTCTCCTTACACGCGACGTTTTTTAGGTGGACGGCAACCGTTGTGAGGGATTGGAGTCACATCGGTAATGCTGTTAATTTTATAACCCACTGCACCTAATGCACGAACCGCAGACTCACGACCTGGACCAGGACCTTTAACAAGGACGTCCAAGTTTTTCAAACCGTAATCTAAAGCAGCTTTACCAGCAACTTCAGCAGCTACCTGAGCAGCGAACGGAGTTGATTTACGTGATCCACGGAAGCCTTGTCCACCTGAGGTAGCCCAAGCCAGTGCATTACCTTGACGATCGGTAATGGTCACAATGGTGTTATTAAAAGAAGCGTGAATGTGTGCAACACCTTCAGAGACGGTACGAGTGACCTTCTTGCGTGTGCGAGTATCTTTAGCCATCTTTTAGCTTCCAGAAATCTTATTTCTTAATCGGTTTGCGCGGACCTTTACGGGTACGTGCGTTAGTTTTGGTGCGTTGACCACGGACAGGCAAGCTGCGACGATGACGAAGACCGCGGTAGCAGCCTAAATCCATTAAACGTTTAATGTTCATGGAAATTTCGCGACGTAAGTCACCTTCGGTCGGAACCTTAGCAACTTCTGCACGAATCGCATCAAGCTGAGCGTCATCTAGTTCACGGATCTTTGTTGTTGGTGCGATGCCCGCAGCAGCCAAGATAGTCTTAGCAGTGTGGCGACCAATACCAAAGATATAAGTGAGAGAGATAACAGCGTGCTTGTTATCCGGAATGTTTACACCGGCAATACGAGCCATTCAATTTTCTCCAAAAAGGCAGTTAAGATAATCAACCGCCCCACAAAAATCTTGAGGGGCGGATAATAACCTAATTAGCCTACTGAAATCAACAGGTCTTAATCAAATTAACCTTGACGCTGCTTATGACGAGGTTCTGCGCTGCAAATTACGCGGATAACCCCATTACGACGGATAACTTTACAGCTACCACAAATTTTCTTTACAGAAGCTTGTACTTTCATGATGAAACCTCTAAGTGCGCTTATCCCTTAGGATGAGCAGTCGTTTTTCTCATTAACGTTTGATTATCGTACTGGTGCGAGGTGAGATGTGCTTGAAGCTGAGCCATAAAGTCCATCACGACCACCACAACAATCAGCAATGAGGTACCACCCAAATAGAATGGAATACCAAAAGAGCTCTGTAATACCATTGGCATTAAACAAATCACTGTGATGTAAATCGCGCCAATAAAGGTCAAACGACTGAGAATATGATCTAAGTAACGAGCAGTTTGCTCACCTGGGCGAATACCAGGCACATAAGCTCCGCTGCGTTTCAAGTTCTCTGAAACCTCTTTAGGACTGAATACCAGCGCTGTATAGAAGTAACAGAAAAAGATAATTAACGCACCAAAGAGCACCAAATACAACGGTTGTCCAGGCGACAATACCAATGCCAAGTCTTGAAGACTACGCTTGATTAATCCTGCATTAGGATCTGCACTACCCACCCACTGACCTAAGCTCGCAGGGAACAAAAGCAATGAACTGGCAAAGATTGCAGGAATAACACCTGCCATATTAATTTTTAATGGCAAATGCGTTTGCTGTGCAGTAAATACACGACGACCTTGTTGTTTTTGAGCATAGTTTACTGGAATACGACGCTGCGCCTTCTCAATAAACACAATTGCTGCAAGTACACCCAATGATAAGAGGCCAAAAATTGCCAAGCCAATCAGACTAGACTGACCGCTATCAATAGATGAGAAAGACTGCATAATTAAATTAGGCAAGCCTGCAACAATACCTGCGAAAATGATCATGGAAATACCATTACCCACTCCGCGTTCGGTAATTTGTTCACCCAACCACATTAGGAACATAGTTCCTGCTACCAAAGAGGTTACAGCTGGAACGTAAAAAGCCAGACCTGAAGTAAGGGTAATCCCTTGACTAATCAGACCTGCACACATACCAATTGCTTGCACAAGTGCAAGAAAAAGTGTTCCTTGGCGCGTATATTGATTAATTTTACGCTTGCCTTGTTCGCCTTCTTTTTTCAAAGCTTCCAGCGAAGGAACCACGGTTGACATTAACTGCACAATAATCGATGCAGAAATGTATGGCATGATCCCTAAAGCAAGAATCGACATCCGCTCTAATGCACCACCCGAAAACATGTTAAACAAACCAAGGATTGTACCTTGGTTTGCATTAAACAAATGTTCAAGTGCGGCATTATTAATGCCTGGTACTGGAATATGCGCTCCTAGTCGAAACACCAACAACGCACCAATGAGAAACATCATTCGGCGTATAATTTCACGATATTTTACATGAAATGGTTGGCCTTTCATCATATGAACATGACCTGAAGAACTAGGAGTCATAGACACTGGGGATTACTCCTCGACTTTACCGCCAGCAGCTTCAACAGCAGCTTTAGCGCCTTTAGTCACAGCAACACCTTGAACAGTGAATGCGCGAGTAATTTCACCAGAAAGTACGATACGAGCACGAATCATATCTTTACGTACAACGTTCGCTGCTTTTAAAGTTTCTAGGCTAACGATGTCGCCTTCAACTTTAGCAAGCTCAGATAAACGTACTTCAGCAGTTTTCAAAGCGATTTGGCTAGTGAAACCGAATTTAGGTAAACGACGATATAACGCAGTTTGACCACCTTCGAATCCAGGACGTGTACCACCGCTCTTACGTGAGTTTTGACCTTTGATACCACGACCACCAGTCTTACCAACGCCAGAACCAATACCACGGCCTAGACGACGGGCTTCACGCTTAGCACCTTCTGCAGGTGCAAGTTCATTTAAACGCAGAGTCATGGCTTATTCCTCTACACTAACCATATAGTAGACTTGGTTGATCATACCACGGTTAGAAGGCGTATCTTGCACTTCTACAGTATGACCAATACGACGCAGACCTAAACCTTTAAGGCTAAGCTTGTGATTTTTCAAGCGGTGCGATGCAGATTTAGTCTGGGTAACTTTAATCGTTTTCATGATTGATTACCCTTGAATTTGTTCTACTGAAAGACCACGTTTCGCAGCAACCTTTTCAGGAGTTGTCATATCACGCAAACCGTTGAAAGTTGCGTTAACTACGTTTGCAGCGTTAGTAGAACCACGGCATTTAGTCAATACGTTACGTACACCTGCAGCTTCTAAAACTGCACGCATAGAACCACCCGCAATTACACCAGTACCTTCAGATGCTGGTTGCATGTAAACACGGCTTGCACCGTGACGTGCGTGAATTGGGTGTTGTAAAGTACCGTCTGCCAATTCGATTGTGATCATGTTACGACGAGCAGCTTCAAGTGCTTTAGAAATAGCAGCTGGAACTTCACGCGCTTTACCACGACCAAAACCTACGCGACCATTACCATCACCCACAACAGTTAATGCTGTGAAAGAGAAGATACGACCACCTTTAACAACTTTGGCTACACGATCAACGGCAACCAGCTTTTCAACAAGACCTTCGTTTTGTTCAACTTTAGCCATGATTAGAACTCCAAGCCGTTTTCACGAGCAGCATCAGCCAAGGCTTTGATACGACCATGATATTTAAAACCAGAACGGTCAAATGCAACTTTAGTTACACCAGCTGCTTTCGCACGCTCTGCGATTAAAGCACCTACTTTTTGAGCTGCTTCAACGTTACCAGTTGTACCAGCACGTAAAGTAGCATCTAAAGTTGAAGCTTGCGCTAAAACTTTGCCACCATCTGCTGAAATAACTTGAGCATAGATGTGACGCGGAGTGCGGTTTACACACAAACGAGTCGCACCCAATGCACGGATGTGCAAGCGTGTGCTTTTCGCACGACGCAAACGGGATTGTTTCTTTTCGTTCATAAGAACCTCGCGCCTTATTTCTTCTTAGCTTCTTTACGAAGTACAACTTCGTCAGAATAACGAACACCTTTACCTTTATATGGCTCTGGTGGACGGTAACCACGGATGTCTGCAGCAACTTGACCTAAAGCTGCTTTATCAGCAGATTTAAGGATAATTTCAGTTGCAGTTGGAGTTTCTGCAGTTACACCTTCAGGAAGTGTGTAGTCGATTGGGTGTGAGAAACCAAGGTTAAGGTTAACAACGTTACCTTTAACCGCAGCTTTATAACCAACACCAATCAATTGCAACTTGCGTTCGAAGCCTTCGCTTACACCTTTTACAAGGTTGTTAAGCACAGCGCGAGCGGTACCAGCTTGCATCCAAGCGTCTTTCGACTCAGCTTTAGGAGCAATAACTAGAATACCGTCTTCCTGTTTTAGCTCGACCAGCGCATGCAGGTTGAAAGACAATGTACCTTTGCTGCCTTTCACTTCGACCTGCCGGCCGTTCTGAGTAACTGTAACACCGTTAGGTACAGTTACTGGGGCTTTAGCCACACGAGACATGAGGAATCACCTATTATTAAGAAACAAAAGCAATAACTTCACCACCGATACCTGCAGCACGTGCAGCGCGATCAGTCATGATGCCTTTGCTTGTAGAAACGATTGCAATACCTAAACCTTGCTTAACGCTTGGAAGTGCATCTTTACCGCGATACTGACGTAGACCTGGACGGCTTACGCGTTTCACAGTTTCGATAACTGGTTTGCCTTCAAAATATTTTAAAGTAATCGTTAAAGTAGCTTTGCCTTCGTTGTCAGCAACTTCTACATTTGCGATATAACCTTCTTGTTGAAGTACGTTTGCAATAGCAACCTTCAACTTAGAATTAGGCATAGAAACAGTTTGTTTCTTTGCCATTTGAGCGTTACGAACACGCGTTAGCATGTCGGCAACGGTATCTTGCATACTCATTTATAGTGCTCCTTACCAGCTTGCCTTAACAACGCCCGGTACATCACCTTGCATTACTGTGTCACGTAATTTGTTACGGCTTAAACCGAACTTACGGAAGTAACCATGAGGACGACCAGTTAAACCACAACGGTTACGAAGACGTACTGGAGACGCATTACGTGGTAATGCTTGTAACTTCATCATCGCTTCGAAACGCTCTTCGTCGCTTGCATTTACGTTTGCAATCGTTGCTTTTAATTCAGCACGTTTTGCAGCGTATTTCGCAACAGTAGCTTCGCGTTTCAATTCGCGATTAATCATACCTTTCTTAGCCATATCGACCTCTTATTTGAACGGGAAGCCGAATGCACGCATAAGCGCACGGCCTTCGTCATCGGTGCGAGCAGTCGTAGTAATGGTGATGTCCATACCACGAATCCGATCAATCTTATCAAAATCGATTTCAGGGAACATGATTTGTTCCTTGAGACCCATAGAGTAGTTACCACGACCATCGAATGATTTCGCAGAGAAA
Organism: Acinetobacter sp. A1; assembly: GCF_012371315.1. Taxonomy (NCBI): domain Bacteria; kingdom Pseudomonadati; phylum Pseudomonadota; class Gammaproteobacteria; order Moraxellales; family Moraxellaceae; genus Acinetobacter; species Acinetobacter sp. A1. The sequence continues at coordinate 25,766 of NZ_JAAZQY010000001.1, read as the reverse complement.
CCACGGAAGTCACGGATACGAGGGATCGCGATAGAGATCAAACGGTCTAAGAATTCGTACATACGTTCGCCGCGTAAAGTAACTTTACAACCAATCGGCCAACCATCACGGATTTTAAAACCAGCGATTGATTTACGAGCTAATGTTAAAACTGGTTTTTGACCAGCAATAGCTTGCATATCAGAAAGAGCGCCATCTAACAATTTCTTGTCAGCAGCTGCAGCACCAACACCCATGTTGATGGTAATTTTAGTGATGCGAGGGATCTCCATCACATTCTTAACGCCCAATTGTTCTTGTAATTGAGCTTTAAGTTCGTCGTTGTAACGTGTTTTAAGTCTGGCCATTGCCTATTTCAACCTATTACTTCGCTACCGCCACTGATTCACCATTTGATTTATAAACGCGAGTTTTCACGCCATCAATCGTTTGGTAACCAACACGGTCAGCCTTTTGGGTTGTAGCATTAAAAATTGCCACGTTCGAGATATGAAGCGAAGCTTCCTGCGTTACGATACCGCCTTCAGCGCCCGTAGCACGGTTTGGCTTCTGGTGCTTCTTAACCAAGTTAAGACCTTCGACCTTCACTTGATCATTAGAAACTGACAAAACAGTACCCTGTTTGCCTTTTTCTTTACCTGCGATCACGATTACCTGATCGCCTTTTTTAATCTTAGCCATGATTGCCTCTTATAGAACTTCAGGAGCCAATGAAATGATTTTCATGAACTGTTCAGTACGAAGTTCACGAGTCACTGGTCCGAAAATACGAGTTGCAATCGGTGCTTTGTTGTTATTCAAAATAACAGCAGCGTTATCATCAAAACGGATCACAGAACCGTCTGGACGACGAATACCGAACTTTGTACGTACAACAACAGCATTCATCACGTCACCTTTTTTAACACGTGCGCGTGGAATAGCTTCTTTTACAGTAACTTTAATAATGTCGCCAACAGAAGCATAACGACGATGTGAACCACCTAGTACTTTAATACATTGTACGCGGCGAGCACCACTGTTGTCAGCTACGTCAAGCATCGTTTCGGTTTGAATCATTGCCCTACTCCAAAACCGAGCATCACCGGTCACAATTTCGAAAGGCTCAAAGAGTACTCGAAATTGACCGATGATGCAACAAGAACGTTAATTACTCAGCAGCAGCTTCAACAACTTCAACTAAAGTCCATGACTTAGTTTTAGACATTGGGCGGCTTTCTTTGATAGTCACAACATCACCAATCTTGGCTGTGTTGTTCTCATCATGAGCGTGTAATTTGGTTGAACGGCGAATCAATTTGCCATACAACGGGTGTTGAACTTGGCGTTCAATAAGGACAACAATAGATTTTTCCATTTTGTCGCTTACAACTTTGCCAGTTAACGTGCGGACTGTATTTTGACTCATTGCCCGTTCCCCTGTTTTTCGGTAAGGAGGGTCTTGATGCGTGCAATAGTTTTACGAGTAAGCGCAACTTCATGCGATTTACCCAATTGACCAGTTGCTTTCGCCATACGAAGACGGAATTGGTTAAGCTGTTGCTCATCAAGCAAAGCTGTCAACTCTTCTACCGACTTTTCACGTAGATCTTTAGTTTTCATTACATTACCGTCCGAGTCACGATAGTGGTTTTAAACGGAAGTTTAGCAGCAGCAAGCGTAAACGCTTCACGTGCTAATTCTTCGTCCACACCATCAATTTCGTACAAGACTTTACCTGGTTTGATTTGACAAACCCAATATTCCACAGAACCTTTACCTTTACCCATACGCACTTCAAGAGGCTTAGAAGTAATTGGTTTGTCTGGGAATACACGGATAAAGATCTTACCACCACGCTTAATACGACGGCTAATTGTACGACGCGCCGCTTCAATTTGACGCGCAGTCATTTGACCACGTTCAACTGACTTAAGTGCGATAGTACCGAAAGATACTGAGCTACCACGGTGCGCTAGACCAGTGTTACGGCCTTTTTGCACCTTACGGAATTTAGTACGTTTAGGTTGCAACATGGATTATTCTCCCTTTTCAGCAGAACGATCATTGCGACGACCACGACGCTCTTGACCTTCACCACGACCGCGACCGCGTTTAGCTGGACGTTCTTCAGCTGGTGCTGGGTTCATGACTTGTTTCATGCCACCCAAGATTTCACCACGGAATACCCAAACTTTAACACCAATCGTACCGTAAGTTGTTTCAGCACGCATAGTTGCATAGTCGATGTCCGCACGAAGTGTATGCAAAGGTACACGACCTTCACGATACCATTCAGTACGTGCAATCTCTGCACCACCTAAACGACCAGAAACTTCAACTTTGATACCTTTAGCACCAGCACGCATAGAGTTCTGTACCGCACGCTTCATAGCACGACGGAACATAACACGCTTTTCTAATTGAGAAGCAATTGCTTCAGCAACTAAACGAGCATCTAAGTCTGGACGGTCAATTTCGTTGATGCTTACTTGCGCAGGAACACCCATAATAGATGTTAATTCGCGTTGTAATTTCTCAATGTCTTCGCCTTTTTTACCGATTACGATACCAGGACGAGCAGTGCTAATTGTTACTTTAGCAGCGCCTGTTGGACGCTCGATAAGAATGTTGCTTACCATTGCGTTCTTAAGTTTTTTAGTTAAAAACTCACGAACTTGAAGGTCTTTAAGCAAGTATTCAGCGTATTGTTTCGGATTCGCATACCAGTTAGCGTTATGACGTTTCACAACACCTAGGCGGATACCGATTGGATGAACCTTCTGACCCATATCAAACCCCTACCTTAACGGTGATGTGACAAGTACGCTTAGTAATACGATCTGCACGGCCTTTAGCACGTGGCATAATACGTTTAAGGCTCATGCCTTCATCAACGTAAATCGTAGATACTTTCAAATCGTCTACATCTAAACTGTTATTGTGTTCAGCATTTGCAATTGCAGATTCCAATGCTTTCTTAACTAAAACAGCAGCTTTTTTGTTGCTGAAGTTTAAAATGTTAAGTGCATGCGCAACAGATTTGCCGCGGATAAGATCTGCAACCAAACGTGCTTTTTGTGCCGAGATAGCGGCACCGCGTAATTTAGCAGTTACTTCCATCATAGCACCTATTAACGTTTAGACTTCTTGTCAACACCGTGACCACGATAGGTACGAGTTGGCGCGAATTCACCGAGTTTATGACCAACCATGTGTTCAGAAATAATCACTGGAACATGGTTACGACCATTATGAACAGAAATTGTTAAACCAACAAAATCCGGGAGGATCATCGAACGACGCGACCAAGTTTTGATCGGCTTACGGTTATTAGCCGCGATTGCCGCTTCAACCTTAGCGAACAAGTGCGCATCGACGAATGGGCCTTTTTTCAGAGAACGAGGCATTGTCAGATTCCTTTACTTGTTACTTAACGCGACGGTCGCGAATAATCATCTTAGTCGTACGCTTGTTGGTACGTGTCTTGTACCCTTTAGCTTTTTGACCCCATGGGCTTACAGGTTGAATACCTTTAGTACGCCCTTCACCACCACCGTGTGGGTGATCAACCGGGTTCATCGCCATACCACGAACGGTAGGACGAACACCACGCCAGCGCGAAGCACCTGCTTTACCAAGTGAACGTAGGTTGCTTTCTGAGTTAGATACTTCACCTAACACAGCGCGGCATTCAACGTGCACTTTACGCATTTCGCCTGAACGTAGACGAACGATTGCGTATGAACCGTCACGACCCAACAATTGAACTGAAGTACCAGCAGAACGAGCTAATTGCGCGCCTTTACCGATTTTAAGTTCGATGTTGTGAAGAGTAGCACCGATAGGCATGTTACGAAGTGGTAAGCAGTTACCTGGACGAATTGGAGCATCGTTACCAGATTGAACTTGATCACCAGCACGTAAACCTTTAGGCGCAATGATATAACGACGTTCACCGTCAGCATACTTCAACAATGCGATGTGTGCAGTACGGTTTGGATCGTATTCAATACGCTCAACTACAGCAGGAATGCCATCTTTGTTACGTTTGAAGTCTACGATACGGTAGTGTTGCTTATGACCACCACCAACGTGACGTGTAGTAATGTGACCGTTGTTGTTACGACCACCAGTACGTTTTTTAGCTTCTACCAACGGCGCATAAGGCGCACCTTTGTGAAGATGGTCGTGAACGACTTTCTCTACAAAGCGACGTCCTGGAGACGTTGGCTTACATTTTTGAATCGGCATAAATTTCGTCCTTATTCCGCTGCGCTTTCAGCGGTATCGCCCAAGTCAGCCATTTCAACATCTTGGCCAGCTTTCAGGGTGACGTATGCTTTTTTAACATCAGAACGGCGTCCTAATGTACGACCAAAGCGCTTAGTCTTACCTTTAGTGATAGTCGTGTTAACTTTAACAACTTCCACACCAAATAATTGCTCAACAGCTTTTTTGATTTCAAGCTTGTTTGCATTTAATGCAACCTTAAATACTTGAACACCAGCAGTTTCGCCTAAAACTTGTGCTTTTTCTGAAAATACAGGTCCTTGTAGGACTTGATATAAACGTTCGTTGTTCATCCGAGTTCTACCTCAATTTTCTTAGCAGCAGCAACAGACATTACAACTTTGTCGAACGCGATCAAGCTAACAGGATCGATTGCAGTAGCATCAACCACATCTACATGTGGAAGGTTACGCGCTGCAAGATATAGATTCTCATCTACAGCTTCAGTTACGATCAATGCGCGAGTTGCATTCAAGTCGTTAAGTTTTGCAAGCAACTCTTTAGTTTTAGGAGCTTCAACAGCAAACTCTTCAACCAATACAAGACGATCCTGGCGAACAAGTTCAGCTAAGATACATTGCATTGCACCGCGGTACATTTTGCGGTTAACTTTTTGAGACCAATCTTGTGGACGAGCAGCAAAAGTTTTACCACCACCAACCCAGATTGGGCTACGAATAGAACCAGCACGAGCGCGGCCAGTACCTTTTTGACGGAATGGTTTTTTACCACCGCCAGCAACGTCTGCACGTGATTTCTGTGCTTTAGAACCTTGACGACCACCAGCTAAATAAGCTGTAACAACTTGGTGTACAAGTGCTTCGTTAAAGTCACGTCCGAAAGCAACTTCAGATAACTCAACAGCAGAGCCGGAAACAGTTTTTAAATTCACGTTATTTCCCCTCAGGCCTTGATCGTAGGACGAACAGTTACGTCGCCACCAGTAGCACCAGGAACCGCACCTTTAACAACTAGAACTGAACGTTCAGCGTCAATAGCAACGATTTCAAGACCCTGTGTAGTTACGCGTTCAGCACCTAAATGGCCAGCCATTTTCTTGCCTTTGAACACGCGACCAGGAGTCTGGTTTTGACCTGTAGAACCTAGAACACGGTGAGAAACAGAGTTACCGTGAGTAGCGTCTTGAGTACGGAAGTTCCAACGCTTAACACCACCTTGGAAGCCCTTACCTTTAGACTGACCAGTAACGTCAACAATTTGACCCACTGCAAACAGATCTACACCGATAGTAGCGCCAACTTCACGACCTTCAAGCTCAGCTTCTGAAACACGGAATTCTTGAACTAAACGACCAGCAGCAACACCCGCTTTAGCGAAGTGACCTTTCTGAGCGTTAGTTACGCGAGATTCGCGACGTTCACCAGTAGTAACCTGAATTGCTTGATAACCATCTGTTTCAAGCGTTTTGATTTGAGTGATGCGGTTAGGATCAACCTCAATCACTGTAACAGGTACAGAAACACCAGCATCTGTAAAGATACGGGTCATACCGCACTTGCGACCGACTAAACCAATAGCCATGTGCATAAACCTCTAAAAAAGCGGCCTAATTAACTTAGAGTGTTAATTAACCGAAAGCCTTAACCCAATGCAATCTGAACATCAACACCAGCTGCTAGATCTAATTTCATCAACGCATCAACAGTTTTATCTGTAGGTTGAACGATGTCGATCAAACGCTTATAAGTACGAATTTCGTACTGGTCACGCGCATCTTTGTTTACGTGTGGTGATGTTAAAACGTTGAAGCGTTCGATGCGAGTTGGCATCGGGATTGGACCACACACTTGTGCGCCAGTACGCTTAGCGGTTTCTACGATTTCTTGAGCAGATTGATCAATCAGACGGTGATCAAAAGACTTCAAACGGATACGAATTCTCTGGTTAGACATACCAGTTAACTCCAAGCCAAATATATAAAGAATCACCCTTGACGCATCTCACCCCACTAATTTAAGGCAAGTGTCAAAGGCAGTGAATTATCACTAAGGTCATGATCGATGCCACGACTGTCACGATGTTAACTACTTTCTTCGCAGTTAACCCCCTTGCATAAAGGGTCGCCCATTATAACGATTGTTTAATGCATAAGCAAATCCCTTTTAGCCTTTATTGCTTTATTTTTCATGTTCTACCAATTATATAATGGATCAATTACAACCATTTGCTTTCAAGTGCTTGTTTGTGCGAGTAAATAATCAATTGCTTGGTTTAGCAATTGATTACCCGGCTGAAACTGACGACTTGTACTACGTTTCAATTCAGCAGCCGCTTGTACATAAGTTCCTGCAAAGATATTTTTCTCAGCATCATTATCTAAAAACAATTGTAGTACCTGTGGGGTGATTTCAGGATGGAACTGAAAACCGAGGACATGGTTGCCTATTTGATAAAGCTGATTGGTACAAACGGGGTTGGTAGCTAAGCGTATAGCACCTTTTGGTAATTCAAAGGTTTCGCCATGCCATTGCATCACCTTAATTTGATCAGGCAGCTCAAAACAGGAAGCAGGTACATCACTGACCTTATACACATCATGCCAACCACGTTCTTGTTCAGGATTACGACTGACTGCTGCGCCAAGTGCATTAGCAATTAATTGCCCACCCAGACACAAACCAATTGCAGGCTTACCCAGAGACAAATAGCGACGAATCCAGCGTTTTTCTATTTTCAACCATGGGAAATTGGCCTCATCGTTTACACTCATGGCGCCGCCCATCACAATCAACAAATCGACATCTTCTACCTGTGGCAAGGCTTCAATTTCGATATTTTGTTCAGGCGGCAAGGCAAAAAATTCTGTTGCACTGATTTGTGCCTGCATCTGCTTTAAATAGGAATAGCAACTTCCGAACCCTTCTCCAGCAATGTGCTGAAAATAATGCACTCTTAATGGCGCTTGCATTTTACTCATCCTTTCTCATGTCTACCCCTGAGCTTCTGCAAAAATAGCGCCAACTTCAACAGTCATGTTGTATTTTTAAACAGTTCCGCTTTTTTATAGCCTAAAGTCTGTGTTTCTCTTAAGCTAAAGCCAATACAGACTGATTTACCTGAGTGAACCTGTGAAAAAAAATGCTCAAACTGCTTTAATTCATGCACCAAGACGTGCCCCACAATATATTTCAAGTGTACAACCTCCCCTATTTCGTGCATCGACCATTATTTTTGAAAATACCAATGCCTTATTCAACCGCCATTGGACCGATGCTTATGACTATAGTTATGGTACACATGGCACACCCACCACCTTTACACTTGGTGATCAGATTGCACAAATAGAAGGCGGGCAAAATTGCTTACTGGCGCCTAGCGGCCTGTCTGCAATCAACTTAGTTAATTCCTGTTTTTTAAGTTATGGCGATGAAGTTTGGGTGGCCGACAATATTTACGGCCCTAACATGGAGCATTTGCGTAATTTAGAGCAGCGTTACGGCATTACAGTTCAGGTGTATAACCCGATTGATGCCACAAGCTTTCAACCCTCTGAAAAAGCCAAACTCATTTGGCTGGAAGCAGCAGGCTCCGTCACACTGGAGTTTCCTGACCTCACCGCTTTAGTCAAAAAAGCCAAGGCACAGAATATCCTCACCGCTTTAGATAATACCTGGGGTGCGGGCTTAGCATTTAATGCTTTCGACTTTGGTGATGAACATTTAAGTGTCGATATCAGCGTGCATGCCTTGACCAAATACCCAAGTGGTGGTGGCGATATTTTAATGGGGTCGGTGGTGACACGCGATCAGCATTTGCATCATCAATTATTCCGTATGCATGCAATTCAAGGCATTTGTGTATCGGGCGATGATGTTGCACAAGTTCAGCGCAGTCTGGCATCTATGCAACTACGCTATGAACATCAAGCACAAAGCTGTATTGAATTGCTGAACTGGTTAAAATTACAACCGCAGTTCGCACAGGTTTTGCACCCTGCCGATGCTACATCTGCTGGTCATACATACTGGAAAGAAATTTGCCGTGCAGGACACAGCGCAGGCTTGGTCAGTGTCATTTTTAAACCTGAATATGATTTAGCCGCTGTACGTCAATTCTGTGATGGATTATCTTTATTTAAACTAGGGTTTAGTTGGGGTGGCCCGCTTAGCTTGGTCATGTTGTACGATTTAAAACCGATGCGCCACCTTGAGCATACGCATTTGGGCCAAGGTATTTTGGTTCGCTTCTGTATAGGCTTGGAGCATCCTGCAGATTTAATTCAAGATATTCAGCAAGCCTTACAGCATTTGCCCAATCCCTAAAAATTAGGTCTGACGTCAATACTTTCAATTTTAATAATAGTGACAGATTAAGGATAAAATATGAGTACAGCCATCGTCATTGCTAAAAAAACTGCCGATGTTCAACAAGATGTGGTTTTACATTCTCAATTTGCCAACCGCCATGGTTTAATTGCAGGGGCAACAGGTACAGGTAAAACTGTCACGCTTAAAGTCTTGGCAGAAAACTTTTCCCGCATTGGCGTGCCTGTATTTTTGGCCGATGCTAAAGGTGATGTATCTAGCCTTGCCAAAGCAGGTAGCAGCAGTCCTAAGTTTGAAGCACGTATTCAAAGCTTAGGCATTGAAAGCATTCCATTTGCGGCATCACCTGTGGTGTTTTGGGACTTATTTGCCGAACAAGGCCACCCGATTCGCACCACCATTTCTGAAATTGGCCCATTATTATTGGCGCAAATGCTGAACTTGAATGACACGCAAGAAGGTGTTTTATCTGCAGTATTTCGTATTGCCGATGATCAGGGCTTATTACTGATTGATTTTAAAGATTTAAAAGCCATGCTGACCTATGTTAGCGAACATGCCAGCGAGTTTAAGGCAGAGTATGGCAACCTCTCTCCTGCCAGTTTAGGCGCGATTCAGCGCAACTTAATGGCTTTGGCAGATCAGGGTGGTGATCAGTTTTTTGGTGAACCGAGTTTAGATATTCTGGATTTTATTCAGACCGATAGTCAGGGACGTGGCAATATTAACGTGCTCGCAGCCGACAAACTCATGAACACCCCTAAACTTTACGCCACTTTTTTATTGTGGATGTTGTCAGAACTGTTTGAGCAATTGCCTGAAGTGGGCGATATGGACAAGCCAAAACTGGTGTTCTTTTTTGATGAAGCACACTTGTTATTTGACAATGCCAGCAAAGCCCTGCAAGAAAAAATCGAGCAAGTAGTACGCCTGATTCGCTCTAAAGGTGTCGGGATTTATTTTGTGACCCAGAACCCGCTAGACCTCCCTGAAAGCGTGTTGGGGCAGTTGGGTAACCGTGTACAACATGCTTTACGTGCTTTCACACCTAAAGATCAAAAAGCAGTGAAAACCGCTGCAGATACTTTCCGTGCCAACCCTGAATTTAAAGTTGAACAAGCCATTACCGAACTGGCGGTTGGCGAAGCCCTGATTAGCTGCTTGGATGAACAAGGCACACCGCAAGTCGTAGAGCGTGCTTGGATTATGCCGCCTTACTCTGCTTTTAGCCCAATTAGCACTGAAGAACGTACAGCCTGCATCAATCAAAGCGTGATTGCAGGCGTGTATGAAAAGCAGCTCGACCGTGAAAGTGCCTACGAGATGTTGCAACAAAAAGTTGAACAACGACAGCAACAAGCTGCAGCGGAAGAGCAAGCCAAAATTGAAGCAAAAGAAGCCGAGGCACGTGCCAAACAAGAAGCCAAAGAAACAGAAGCCTTGGCAAAACAGCAGGCACGTGAACAGGAACGCTTGGCCCGTGAACAGCAAAAAGAAGCAGAACGCGCTGCCAAACAGCGTGAAAAACTGACTCAGGATATTGTGGGAACCTTTGCCAAAAGTGCAGCACGTAGCTTAGGCGGTTCTACTGGGCAGAAAATTGTACGAGGTTTGTTAGGGTCATTATTTGGTAAGAAATAGCATGTTATAAACGATGAGGTTTGTATAAATTTCATTCATGGATGCACCACCCAAAACCTGAATGAACACTTAAAAACCTCTCGCTGTCACATCTACAAACTCCATAAAAACTTTAAAAATTATGGGATATTTTTATAATACATAATTTTTTTAAGGTTTTTCCAAAAATTGGTTGCAATCCTTATTTATAAAATATATTTTAAATACATCTTATAAATAACAGCCATGAGAGATCGAACATGACTCCACAGCAAATTGACCTTGTAAAAGCAACTGTTCCTGTACTGCGTGAAAATGGTGTCGCACTCACAGGTTATTTCTATAATCGCATGTTGGGGAATAATCCTGATCTAAAAGAAACCTTTAACATGGGTCACCAACGTAGTGGTGCGCAGGCTCAAGCGCTTGCAGGTGCTGTATTGGCTTATGCTGAAAATATTGAAGATCCATCTGTACTTGCTCCTGTCATTGAGCTGATTGCCCACAAACACGTGAGCTTAAACATTCAAGCACCTGACTATAATATTGTGGGCGAAAACCTGCTGCATTCTATTAGTGAAGTGTTGAATATTTCGATGGAAGATCCACTGATTGATGCTTGGGCAGCAGCCTACGGTCAATTGGCTGAGGTATTTATTAATGCGGAACGTGCAATCTACGAACAGCATCAACAAACTAAAGGTAGCTGGTTAGGCTGGCGCAACTTTAAAATTGCCAAGAAAGTGGTAGAAAGTGACGAAATCACCTCTATTTACTTCGAGCCAGTAGATGGTGGCGATTTACCAAATTACGAAGCAGGTCAATATATTTCGGTACGTGTGTTTGTAGAAGAACTTGGCTTGAAACAGCCACGTCAATATACGCTTTCAACTAGCCCACAAGCTGACTATTTACGTATTTCAGTCAAACGTGAACCAGGCAATGGCGCAGATCAAGTAGCAGGTTGGGTATCGAACACACTTCATGGCTTACCAGAAGGCGCTGAAGTTGAAGTGTCTGCACCAACAGGTAACTTCTACTTAATTGACAGCAACAAACGTAATGTCTTTATTAGTGGTGGTGTAGGCCTAACGCCAATGATTGCCATGCTGAACCAATTGGTGACTTTGGATGTACCGCAACCTGTAAGCTTTATTCATGCATGCCGCAGCAAACAAGTCCATGCAATGAAACAGCACCTACAAGACATCGCTGCTAAATATCCGCGCATTCATACCTTAACAGCCTATGAATTCCCGAACGAAGGTGATGTATTAGGTCAAGATTATGATGTTGCAGGTCGCCTAGATTTAAGCACAGTAGATGCAGCACTATTACCAGCAGATGCAGACTTCTACCTTTGCGGCCCAATGCCATTTATGGCAGAACAACGTAAAGCCTTGCTTGCTCGTGGTATTAAAGATGAGCAAATCCATAGCGAAGCATTTGGTACAGGTGGTGTGCGCCACTAATCCAAAGCATTAAAAAGCAGATAGGTAAGGCTAGTCTGGTTATGCTAGACTAGCCTTAATTTCTTCATTTTTTTGAAAAAACATCTGTGCGATCATGCAATTAAATAAATTCACCGACTATGCACTGCGTATTTTAATGTATATCTCACGACCACGAGATGTACCCTATACCATTGCGGAAATTGCACAGGATTTGCATGTTTCCCAAAACCATTTGGTTAAAATTGTCCACTTTATGGGCAAGCAGGGCTGGTTGATTACCACTCGTGGTAAAGGCGGTGGAATTCGCCTGCATCCCGATGCAATCCCGTTACGTTTAGGTTATGTGGTCAGAGTTCTACAAGGGGAAAACCAGATTGTAGAATGTAACACCCCACCGTGCGTACTCCGCTCACAGTGTGGACTCAAAGGCATATTGAATCGGGCAATGGAACAGTTTTACCAAAGCCTAGACCAATACAGCCTAGGCGAAGTACTACAACCCACTCAAAATATACAACTCAGCACCCAATCCCCTATTCCGCTGATTCACCTCTAAAAGGTAATCACTGATATTAAGCAAACCTACTCGCTTTTTTAGAGCTTTCAATTCGCAAAGTTCGCTTGCCTGTATGACTTGCTTTATAATGCCTGTTTGTAGACCATGAATTGAAGTTAAGTTATGCACCACAGCAGAGGAAAATCGAAAAACAGTAAGGCAGCGGCACAGCCACGGCAAAAAATCAGCTACGAGAAAAAAGTTGATCCAGCCATTACTGAGTACTCTGTTCGCGCCCTGAACTGGTTGCGGAAAGCTGAGTTCTTAATGAGTGCACCTAAACTCAACCTCTGCGTGGAAGATACAGGCTATGAAATTGCCTTTGCAGGTCGTTCCAATGCAGGTAAATCTAGTGCAATTAATGCCTTAACCAATCAAAAGCAATTGGCTCGTGCCTCTAAAAGACCTGGTCGTACCCAAATGATCAACTTCTTTAGTTTGGGCAACCCTGATCAACGTCTAGTCGATTTGCCCGGTTATGGTTATGCAGCTGTACCTGAAGCCATGAAAATTGTGTGGCAAAAAGAATTGGAAAATTATCTGATTCACCGCAAAAGCTTACAAGGCTTGGTGTTACTTATGGACATTCGCCATCCTTTACAACACTTTGATGTCATGATGCTGGAATGGGCATATTCACGTAAATTATTCGTGCATGTACTCCTCACCAAATCAGACAAGCTCAACCGTGGCCCTGCCAACAAAGCATTGCTTGAAGTAAAACAACAGCTGAAAAAAATGAAATTGGATTTCTCCATTCAACTGTTCTCTTCACTAAACAAACAAGGTTTAGAAGAATTGGCCAGTGTGATGGGTGGACGCTTAAACTTTACTTTAGAGCAAGCACATCACTTTGATTTAGACAGCATTCCAGAAGCCACTGGCGATGATGTTGATGTTGATGTTGATGTTGATGTTGATGTTGATGTTGATGTTGATGTTGATGTTGATGTTGATGTTGATGTTGATCAGTGTGTAGCTGTAGAAGCTAACGATCCAACCACATCTGATGCAGAAATCAAATAATCCATTAAAACCCTGACTAGTGCTTTATAAAATAAAGTCCTATTCGTGCAATATCGAATAGGACATTTTTATTTGTGCTTTCCCTCACGCCTGTCAGTGCCATTTCTTACACCACCAAAGTTGCACTTTACAACACATAAAGAAATACCCTACTGTCAAAGTAATAACAATTACAGTAGATAAGCAGATCAAACATGCGGGCACATATTTCAGTCATTACCCTTGCGGTAGAAGATTTACAACGTGCTCTTGAGTTCTACCGTGACGGTCTAGGGCTTGCCACTGAAGGCATTATTGGTCAGGAATTTGAACAAGGTGCTGTGGTATTTTTTGAACTGCAAGCGGGGCTAAAACTGGCGTTATGGTCTAAACACAGCTTACAGCAGGACATTGGCTTCGCCCCTGCCGAACAAGGCACAGCACAAATCACTCTAGGCCATAATGTACATAGCCCACTTGAAGTAGATCAGGTATTAAAGCAAGCGCAAAATGCAGGTGCAAAAATTTTAAAACCTGCACAGAGCACCTTTTACGGCGGCTATGCAGGTTATTTTCAGGACTTAGATGGTCATATTTGGGAAGTCGTTTATAGCCCTTGCTGGGAATAAACCTTTTACTAAAAATATGTCCCTTTAGTGAAATGTTGCTTAAAGCACAGTATTTAAGAATTTAATGCAGGGTCTTCACGGGTATGCCGATCGACCACCACACTGATCATCATATCGCCCTGCACATTCACCACGGTACGCACGGTATCTAGTAAACGATCTATGGGCAATAAAATTGCAATCGCTTCTGCGGGCAAACCAACCGACTGCAATACCATAATCATGGTCACCATTCCTGCACTAGGAATACCTGGCGCACCGAGTGAGGCAATCATGGCCGTCGCACAGACAATCAGTTGCTGCCCTAAACTTAAATCCAGCCCCATTAAGTTGGCAATAAACAGTGCTGCAGCTGCCTCATACAAGGCCGTTCCATCCATATTTAATTGTGTACCTAGCGGAATCACAAAGCCTGCTGTTTGCGGCCGTACACCTAAATTTTCCTGTGTACATTTCATAGACAGCGGCATGGTGGCCGAACTGGAACTAGTGGCAAAAGCAGTGATCAGCGCCGCACGTGTACCTTTAAAAAAGGTGATCGGATCCATCTTGCCAAAAACCCATAACAGCAAAGGCAACACCACCGCACCATGAAAAATGGTGGTACCTGTCACAACGGCGGCAAACTCTGCCAAACGGCTAAGCACCGAAATATCTTCAGTGGCAACCAACTTGGCCAATAAGGCAAAAATACCAAATGGTGCCAGTTTCATTACCCAGCCAATCATCAACATCATAATTTCAAAAAATTGCTGGCTGAGTTTACGTACCGTTTTAAAGTGCTCACCGCCTTTAACCAACGCCACACCCACCAACAAGGCAAAAATCACCACCGCCAAAACATTGCCTTCAGCAAAAGCTTTAAATGGATTGATTAAGGTGTTTTGAATGAAGTTGGTAAAAAAAGAAGAAGGTGTAAGCGTATCTGGAGTTTGATGCTGCGCCATCGCATCCTGAAACATTACAATATCTACACCTTTGCCGACAGCGAATAAATGCGCACAGGCCAAACCTAGAATTAAAGCCAGCGTAGTAGTGGTAACACAACATGCCAAAGTAATTTTCCAGACTCGACTTAACTGCCCCACGGCTTGTAAATTCGATACCCCGACCACAATCGAGCTAAAAATAAGCGGGATTAACAGCATTTTCAGTAAGCCGATAAAAATACTGCTCACAATGCCTATGCCATACAAACTGGCAGAAAAAAATGCGGTATCAGGAAATAAATTCAGTATAAAACCAAACACCACACCCAAAATTGCGGCAATGAATATTTGTGTATTGAGGCTCATACGCTGTTTAATTTTTTAATGTGATGTGTGGACTATGCCATGCAGCGTGGGTTGAATCGAGAAATATTTTTGAGCACAGCCCAAACGCAATTATATAAGCAATAAAAAACCGACTGCATGACAGTCGGCCAATTAAGGTAAATTTCACTCAAAATGTATTATTGAGTTTCAATTTCACGTAAACGAATCAGACCTTCTTGGCTGGTGCTACACACCAATTCACCATTTTGCCACATGCGCCCAAAGTTCAAACCACGCGAACTGCTGCTAATGGTCGCATCCATGTCATATAACATCCAGTCATCTACACGGAATGGCTTATGGAAATACATGGCATGGTCAATACTGGCACACTGCAAACTTGGCGATAAATAACTTAAACCATGTGGACGCAGTGCCGTCGTCATTAAAGTGAAGTCTGAATAAAATGCGGCAATGGCCTGATGTAAAGAAACTTCATCCACTTCTGGTGCAATCGCATCATGTGTGCGAATGTAGTGCGCATAAACAGGCGCTTCAGGCTGGGGTAAAAAAGGATTGCTCGGGTTAATTGGACGAATTTCAACATGACGATCACGCATAAAACTGGCGCGAACGTTTTCAGGTACAAATTCAACAATATGCTGTTTTAATTCAGCTTCATTTTTTAAAAGTTCAGCGGCGGGATAATTCGGCTCTGAAATTTGATAGTTCAAGCCTTCTTCCAATGGCGCAAACGACACTATTGCCGTAAAAATAGTACGTCCATGCTGAATGGCACGCACCTGACGGCTAGAAAAACTTTTACCATCTCGTAAGCGGTCAACCTCATAAATAATGGGTGCGTTGACATCTCCACCAAACAAGAAATAAGCATGTAAGGAGTGCGCAGGACGATCTGTAGTATAAGAAGCAGCACGCAAAGCCTGTCCTAAAACCTGCCCACCAAAGACGCGCTTGCCTACCAAGTTGCGGCTAATGCCTCGATAGATATTTTCTTCCAACTTTTCTAAACGAAGAAGTTCAACCAATTCTTGCGTAAGTGCGTTCATGACTAACCTTATTTATGGCCAAGCGGCGGGATGTTGCAGCGAAATCGATTCAGAAACTGAACCGTAAAATCTTAGCGCTATTTTGCCATAAATTCTGAGTATTTTACTCATCTAAGACTGACCCTTGTGTCACCCTGAATTACGTTTATTTTGCTAAAAAGACGATTTTTAACGATAAAATCTAACAATATTCATGCAAATTATCTAAAAATGCTGTGCCATTATTAGATACAATGGCGCAAAATAAATTCCCTACCAGCTAGGGACTTGGGTGATGAAGTAGGAGTGAGTATGTCCAAGCGTGGTTTTGGTCAAATGTATCGTCAGCTTTCAGGCAAGCTGCTTGACCTTGTGGTGACACCGCATGTTCTGGGTGAAGTCCCTGTCAAGGATGCAGCAAATGCAGACTCAGATACCTCACGTACTACCATCACCTGTTATGTATTGCAGAACCACTCTCGCAGTAATGCCTTGGTCGTTGATGGTGAAACACGTCGTTTAAAACTCAGCCCTGCGCTGGATCCTTTAGTGATGGGTTCACATAAGGAAAAAGCCTCGATTCTGTTTTTACAGCATCACGATGAAAACAACCTACTCAATCCACCACCTTATGCTTTCCCACCACGCTTGCTGCGTTTAATTGAACAATTAGAACAGCACCCAGAAATTGATATTGAGTTGGTGCCTGTAACCGTGTTGTGGGGACGCTCTCCCGACAAAGAAGATTCATGGTTTAAATTGCTGTTTACCGATACATGGGCAACCCCAGGTACAGTCAAACAATTGATGAATATTGGGGTACATGGTCGTCAGTCTTATTTGGAGTTTCATGAGCCGCAATCTTTACGTGCTTTGATTGAACATGCCAAAACCGAGCATCCCAACCTGTCGCCTGCGACCTTTATTGTCAACACCCTAAATAATTATTTAGATGGGCAGCGTGAAGTCGTACTTGGTCCAGACTTGTCTGACCGTCGCAATGTCATGCTCAGCCTGATCAAGTCTCCCGATGTGCAAGATGCCATCCGTCGTGAAAGTCTACGCAGTAAAATTAGCGTGATTGAAGCTGAGCGTCGTGCGATTGGTTATCTGAACGAAATTGTGTCGGACTACTCGCATGCAGCAGTACGTTTTGCCGATATGGCACTGACCCGCTTATGGACACAATTATACGATGGCGTAGAAGTGCATAATTTCAGCACCGTGCGCGAACTGGCCAAAGATTATGAAATTATCTATACCCCATGTCACCGTAGTCATATCGACTACTTGTTGCTGTCTTATGTGATTTACAAACGAGGCATGATGGTGCCGTACATTGCGGCAGGTGACAACCTAAATATGCCATTTGTCGGGCAATTGCTTCGTGGAGGCGGTGCGTTCTTTATTCGTCGTACCTTCCGTGGCAATGGTTTATATACCACTGTCTTTAAAGAATATTTGTTTAGTATTTTGTCACGCAATACGCCGCTCGAATACTTTATTGAAGGTGGACGTTCACGCACAGGCCGTTTGTTGCCACCTAAAACAGGCATGTTGGCCATGACCATTCATAGTCACTTACGTGGTCGTGCTAAACCGATTGCTTTTGTACCAACCTATATTGGTTATGAACGCCTGATGGAAGGCTCAACCTATGTGGGCGAAATGCAAGGCAAGCCAAAAGAATCTGAATCGCTAATGGGCATTTTAAAAACCATGCGAAAGATTGAACGGATTTTTGGCAAGGTGCATGTCAATTTTGGCGAACCTGTGTTTTTAGATGACGTACTAAAACAACACGATGCAGAACACATCAGCATTGAAAAAAATGATGATCCAATTCCGCCACAAGTTTCAGATGCGGTAAACACATCAGCACATGCGATTTTAGAAAACATTAACCGTGCTGCGGTAATCAACCCTGTCTCATTGCTGTCTTTAATTTTACTGGCGACACCAAAACACACGCTAGATGAAGAAATTTGCGAGAAGCAGTTAGATACTTACCGTAAGCTGCTCACTGCCCTGCCTTATGATGAGCGCACCCAAGTCACTCCATTGTCAGGCAAAGAAATTATTGCCTACGGCTTAAAGCTCAAACTGATTAAACGCGTACAGCACGTATTGGGTGATATTATTGCAATTGCAGATAATCAGGCGGTACTGCTCACCTACTTCCGCAACAACATTTTGCATGCCTTTGTTTTGCCATCATTAATTGCGGCCTTGGTAGAACACAACGGTTCGATTCGTCGTGGCGATCTCATCAATGTCATTCGTACTTTATATCCATTCTTGAAAGCTGAATTGTTCTTAAAATGGCAAGATCAAGAGCTTAAAGAAAAAATTTGTGCCTATGTAGAAGCTCTAATTCAGGCCAAATTGATTTCTGAAGATGCTGAAGGCAATTTAATTTCTCCTGCACCAAACAGTGAAGATCATAACCAGTTGGTGGTCTTAGCTGCACCTGTAATGCAGAGTTTAGAACGTTATTACATGACCTTGGCTTTAATCACACAACGTGGTTCAGGCAATATTTCGGCACGTCAGGTCGAAGAATTGAGCCATTTGGTCGGTCAGCGTTTATCAGTTCTATATGAATTCAACTCACCTGAGTTCTTTGATAAAGCTTTATTCCAAAGCTTTATTAAAGTGCTGACGCAACAGGGTTATATCAGCACCAATAGCGACAATGCGATTGTGTTTGACGACAACTTTAAAAATGTCGCGCAATATGCCAACTTGGTTTTAGATGATGTGACTTTGCAAATGTTACAACACATCACCACCTTCAGTGATGAAGAGTTGCGTGAAGCCTTAGATGCACTGGCTGCACAACAAGCGAAGAAACGTTTGAAACGTAAAAAGAAATAGTTTTTAAAGTTCCTTCTCTTGCACCCTATATGGCGCAAGAGAAGGAGTTTTTATTATTCTATTTCTGCGAATAACTTTGCATAATCCTCCAAGCAATCTACATATTCTAACTGAAATCCTATTTTCTCCATCCGCGTAGCAAAAATCCTTTTCCCCGTTTCCTGCTCACTTTCCAGCACCAACTCAGCTAAAGCACATGCACGCTGAAGTTTTAAAATGATTTCATGCAAAGGCTGTGGCTGATTATTGCTGCAGATATATGATTTTGCAGGATGTTTCACGTGAAGTAAATCTGCCAAGAAACGTACTAAATCATCAATATGAATCCGATTTGACCAATGTATATTGGGGTAACTTTGCGTGCATTCCACAAGTTTGAGCATTCGTGCAACCGAAGTACCATAAATACCTGAAGGGCGCACAATCACACATTGTTCAGGGTAAGCCTGTTGCCACAATTGCTCCATCTGCAACAACAACTGCCCTTGTGCATCACTCGGATTAGGCACCGTATCATCATCTATACATTCACCTGCATTGTCGCCATAGACTCGTGTAGAGGACACCACAATGATTCGTTTTACAGGATGAGCTTTTAAGGCAGCTGCAATCGGCTGCACAGAATCTACATAAGTGTGTTGATACGCCGCTACAGGACTCAAAGCCGTATTTCGTGATGGTGCAAGTAACACATAAACAGCATCAATAGGTTGAATATGTGATAAATCGAGCTGATGAATCTCCTGAACAAGATGCGTCATATCAGGATCTGTTTTCGGACTGCGGCTAATTGTGGTAATTTGATGACCGAGCGTAAATAGTTGTTTTGCAACACGCTGCGATGTTTTACCATAACCAATAAATAGAATATGCATTCAGCACCTAATCATAGCATTTGAAGTTGAGGGGACATGGCTGCAGTCCATCAGTTGCAAGGGGTAGGCTCTGCCTCTGCTGCATTACTCGAAAAACTAAATATTTTCACCACAGATGACTTACTGTTTCATCTACCGCGTGATTATGAAGATCGTAGCACGATCATCCCCATGAACCAATTGAGTGTGGGGCGCAGCTATTTACTCGAAGGTGTGGTCAAAGGAGTGGATTTCCCTCCTGGCAAACGCAAGTCGATGGCAGTCAATTTAGAAGATGAATTTGGCAAAATCACTTTGCGTTTTTATCATATTTATAAAGGTATTACAGACCGTGCCAAACATGGCAATCGTTTAAGAGTATTTGGTGAAGTACGCGTGGGTGCACGTGGTTTGGAAATGTACCATCCCGAACTGCAACTGATTACCGAACATACCCCTCTGCCTAAAACCCAACTGACTGCAATTTACCCAAGTACTGATGGACTGACTCAGGCCAAATTACGCGAATACGTCAAACAAGCTTTGGCACAGCATAGTGATGATTTACCCGAGCTGCTGCCTGAAAAAATGACCAATGGCTATGCGCTCAAGCAGGCATTGGACTATATTCATCATCCGCCCACCGATGCCAATATGCTGCAATTGGCGCAAGGCTCACATCCTGCACAGCAACGCCTGATTTTTGAAGAACTGGTAGCACATCAAGTCAGCTTACTGACCCGCCGCGCCTATATTCAGCAAATTGCCTCGCCTGCATTTTCCCCTAGTCAAAAACTGGCACCTGCTTTACTCAGTAGCATGCCCTTTCAAATGACAGGCGCACAGCAACGGGTTTCACATGAAATTATGCAAGACCTGCAGCGTAATAAACCCATGCTGCGCTTGGTACAGGGCGATGTTGGTGCAGGTAAAACCTTGGTCGCTGCGGTTGCTGCGTGCCATGCCCTAGAAGAAGGCTGGCAAGTTGCACTGATGGCACCAACTGAAATTTTGGCAGAACAACATTATCTCAACTTTAAAAAATGGTTTGAGCCGCTTGGCTTAACTGTGGCATGGCTATCAGGTAAACAAAAAGGCAAGGCACGCGCTGCAGCTGAACTCGCCATTCAGGATGGCAGTGCCAATTTAGTCGTTGGTACACATGCGCTGTTTCAGGACAATGTGCAATTTGCCAAACTGGGTTTGGTGATTATTGACGAACAACACCGTTTTGGGGTCGATCAACGTTTGGCCTTACGCAATAAAGGCGCCAACCACACCACACCGCATCAATTGGTCATGACTGCAACACCTATTCCACGAACATTGGCGATGTCTGCCTATGGTGATTTAGATACCTCTGTCATAGATGAACTGCCGCCAGGACGCACACCTATTCAAACTGTGACTATTCCGCTAGATCGGCGTGAAGAAGTTCTACAGCGCATTGCCAGCAATTGTGCCGAAGGCAAACAAGCTTACTGGGTCTGTACTTTGGTAGAACAGTCTGAAACTTTGGATGCACAAGCGGCTGAAGCCACTTTTGCTGAAATTAAAGAGCGCTTTACTGAGCTGAATATTGGACTGGTACACGGCAAAATGAAAGCCGATGAAAAGCAGGCGGTGATGCAGCAATTTAAAGACAACCAATTGCAGTTACTGATTGCCACCACTGTCATTGAAGTCGGGGTCGATGTACCTAATGCCTCCATTATGGTGATTGAAAATGCCGAGCGCTTAGGGCTTTCACAACTACATCAGTTACGTGGACGGGTTGGACGTGGTGCCAAAGCCAGTTTCTGTGCGCTGCTATATAAAAACCCACTCTCACAAAATGGACAGGAACGTCTACGGATTATGCGTGAAACCAATGACGGTTTTATCATTGCAGAAAAAGATTTAGAACTGCGAGGCCCTGGTGAGTTACTGGGCACCAAACAAACAGGTGCTATGGGCTTTCGAGTCGCTAAATTAGAACGGGATGATCATTTACTGGCACAGGCACATCATGTCGCACAGCAAATTTTAAAAGATTATCCTGAACATGCCGAAGCCTTATTGAAACGCTGGTTGCCTGAAGCACCACGTTATGCCTATGTTTAAATGCAGGATCATGCGATGCGTCTGGATTTAACTGTATTACAACGTGGGCTTGCCTTGTTCAAGCCACTACAACGCTGTCAGTTATGTCATGTAGATGCGCCATGGCAACATGCGGTCTGTCAAACCTGTTGGCAACAACTGCCTTGGCGCAGTCAGCCTGTTCAACGACAAGAAATGCAGATTCAAGTCGCATTTGATTATCTTTATCCCATCAATCGCATGATTCAACAATTCAAATATGAACAACAGTTACAGTACCAACTGCTGTTAGCAGGTGCATTACAGCAATTGCGCTATGACAAAATTCAGGCAATTGTGCCTATGCCTATTTCCACTGCACGCTTGGCCGAACGTGGCTATAACCAATCTTTAGTGCTGGCTAAGTCTTTGGCTAAACATCTAAATGTGCCCATTTGGCAACCTGTGACTCGCTTGCAACAGCATGCACAAAAAGGCTTAAGCCGCTTAGAGCGTCTGGAAGACATTCATCAGCAATTTCAAATTCAGACTGTGCCTAAAATTCGTTATCGTCGGGTTTTAATTGTAGATGATGTGGTCACAACAGGCAGCTCAATTCACGCACTGAAACAGCAATTGCTTAATCTTGGCTGTCATAAGGTCAATGCGGCATGTGTGGCCAGTGCTGAATAAAGTACCTAGTGCTTTAACCCTCAAAGTGACGCCATTCAACAATTAAAAGACACAACCTTACAAGCATTTGCCGTGTGCGAATTGTTGCTTTAACCAAGGCATCACCACCTCACGGGTCAGAGGTGCCAGCAAAGTGTCTTGATCATCTAAATCAACCCACTTCATTTCGGCAATTTCAGCAGCAATTTGAGGTGCTTGATCAATCTGCACCCAATACACATAACTGACTAAACGGCTGTCAGGTTCATTGGCTGTTGCGGTTTCATAACGTCCAATGAATTGTTGAATTTGTGCCTGACAGCCAATTTCTTCCACGATTTCACGCAACATGGTCGTTTCAGGTGCTTCATTGGGTTCTAATTTGCCACCCACCTGCATAAAACAATGGGTATGCCGTTTACGTACCACCAATAACTGCTGTTCAGCATTTAAAATAATCGCCGCCGCAACAGTAATGGTGTGAGGATGAGTTTTATACATGTGCTTACTTGGTCAACTCTTGTTGCAACCATTCCAGTTCAGGTACTTCCCATTTCATTTCAGGAACACGGTACTGCTCAAACTGCTGTAAAATCTGTTCAAAACAATTAGACACAATCAACGCTTCACAAAAACGTGGCTGGGTAAAACCTTTGACTGTAGTCAGTTGTAAAAATTTCAGCAAGTCATCATAAAAACCATCGACATTAAAAAAAGCACACGGTTTAAAATGAATTCCTAGCTGCGCCCAAGTCCATTGTTCAAAAATTTCTTCCAAAGTGCCTGCCCCGCCAGGTAAAGCCACAAAGGCATCTGCCAACTCTGACATTTTAATTTTTCGGGCATGCATGTTTTCTACAATATGTAATTCGGTCAAATGCGGATGCGCCAGCTCATGTTCTGCCAGACTCTCTGGAATCACACCAATGACTCGACCACCTGCCTGCAAAGCACCGTCTGCCACCACACCCATTAAGCCTGAACGTCCACCACCGTAAATCAAGGTTTTGCCCTGCAACGCCAGTGTTTCCCCCACTTTTCGTGCATTTTCAGCAAAAACAGAATCTTTTCCTGGGGCAGAGCCACAGAAAACAGCAATTGACGCAATCATTTTTTCACCATGTTATCTGGCTGTCATGCCATAAAATTAAACTTCAGGGAGATTTTTAAATAAAATAGCATTCTGAGCAGTGTATTTAGTAAGATCCTTGTCTAAAATACACCCATCCACAAAAACCCATACTGCGCGAGGAGAAAAGACGAATGCTTGAAGCCTTTTATGCCACAGAGCGCGGTAGTCTGGAAGATGCCACCATTAATGGTGGTTTCGATTTGCACCCAGATCTGGTCTGGATTGACCTAATTGCCCCTTCACAAGAAGAACAGCAATGGGTACTGGACGCATACTCACAAAATTTACCCACATTAAAGTCTTTGGAAGACATTTCATCTTCGGCCCGATTCTACCGTGATGATGACGGTATTTTACACATTAGTACCTATTTTTTAACTAAAAATAAAAACTATCAGGTCGATGGCGAAACTGAAGACAATTCTAGTATTTTAGCCACAGTACAAACGGTTGCCTTTATTCTGCATAAAGAGCACCTTTTTACCCTACGAGGTGAAAAATTAGTGGCTTTTCGTGCTTTTCGGGCACGGGCACGACGCAATGACTACGAAATTGACTACAAAGACCCGACTTGGGTCTTACTAGGCTTGCTAGAGGCTAAGTTAGACGAGCTTGCGGATATCTTGGAAGATATCCACAAGGACTTAGAAAAGTATTCCACAGAAGTCCTAAATAACCGCCATCGTGAGCAAATTTTAGACCTCGATGACATGATTACCCGACTGGCGCAATTAGAAGATATGCTTGGGAAAGCCCAACTGTGTTTGATTGATTTACGTCGTGTCCTGACCTTCTTGGCACGTCCACGTGCGTTAGGCAGTCATATTTACGATGCAGACATTCGAGAACTCAGTGAAGATGTACGCTCACTGGTCGAACACGATGCTTTCTTATTCCAAAAAGTGCGCTTCTTACTCGACACGACTTCGGGCTTCATTAACACTGAACAGAACGACACCATTCGTCGATTCTCGATTTTACCAAGCATGTTAGCGCCACCAATGCTAGTTGCCAGTGTCTACGGCATGAACACGGATGTATTACCTTTTGCCAAAGGTACCACCAGTTTTATTGTGGTCAGTGTTATTTTAATTGGTTTCTTTATTGGCCCATTGATTTACTTCAGATGGAAAAAATGGATTTGATGCCTTTTATATTTCCTCTCCTTTTAGGAGAGGGTTAGGGAGAGGTTTGCAATTTTTCTTCTCCTTTTAGCAGCGGGTTAGAGAGGTTTACAATCTCTCCTCCCCCCTTTAGTAAAGAAAGGAAATTTGTCTTGTCCTGAAATAGATTGACAGTATTCCACTTCAAACCGAGTTAAGCAATTAGCTCGGTTTTAGTTTGCTCATACGTCTGATTCGGGGTGTTCATATTTAAACTTAAATGTGGTCTATAGCAATTATAAATCATGATAGATTCCGCAATTAAGTGATCTAACTCCTTCATGGTTTGACATCGTGTAGTTAAAAACTCCTGCTTTAATATTCCATTAATCCGCTCTGCTAATGCATTCTGGTAACAGTCTCCTCCATCTGTCATAGAAGGACATACCCCATAATGGCGTAATACCGATTGATATAGTTCAGAGCAATACTGAGAGCCTCTGTCTGAATGGTGAATCATCCTGGCTGCCCGATCTGTCACATGCTGCATCGCCATATGTAGTGCCTGCACAACATTCTCTGCACGCATATCATTCGATAACTTATAACCTTTAATCTGGCGGGTATAAGCATCTGTCACTAAGGATAAATAATGTACGCCTTCAGCACTCTCAACATAGGTAATATCACTGACAAAGACTTCATTGGCTTGCACCGCTGAATAATCCTTTAATAAATTTGGATGCTTCTTCATCCAATGCTTGCTATCCGTAGTTTTTGTATAACGACGCTTGGGGCGAATCAATAAATTATTTTCTTTCAATATTTTAAATAACTGATCCCGCCCACACTTTAAACCACGCTGCAACAATTTGCCTTTAATAAGCCAATACAGCTTACGTGTTCCGATACTTGGCATGAGACAGCGATATTCCATAAC
>NZ_JAAZQY010000019.1:0-51470 GCF_012371315.1 Acinetobacter sp. A1 | reverse complement strand
CTTGCCACTACTGAATCGACATAGACAAAATGAGCACTTATGCAAATATTTGTCTATATTTTTAGTTATAGTTAATTGCTCCCATTGCCTACTATAAAGCTGCCTTTAAATTGCAACCATAACCCATCGTCTGCTGGACTTGTCGGTAACTGGTATAGCGATTCAAAATAAAATCATAATATGCTTCAGGACTTGCAAAGTTAGCCGGCAAATTCTCTTTTTCAGCTTGCGGCAATTGCACATCTTTTAGCAACGCTAGATTGTAATGCCCCAGCCGATACAACTCTGAAAAATAGCCATTCATCATGTCACAATATGCAATTTTAGTCGGCTTCAACGCAGTACTGCTCACGAGATGCTGATTTAAACTTCGCAGGTTATTTACATCTAATGGAAATTGATGTGAAAACGCAATGCTTTCCACTTGTTTGAACTGCTTAAAATCTTGAGCTAATTTAGTATTTAAAGCATCTATACGTTGCTGCAATGCTACTGCATCCTGCACCTGATATTTTTGAGGATCAACTTGCTGTACTTTTGGTTCTTCACGACAAGCCACTAAACCCAGCACAGTAAGTAAAGCACCGTAAACTAATGGTTTCATTTATTTACTCAATCATTTCACACTTGTTAGACATTATGCCTGAAAAAAAGTGAAAAGAATGACTAAAACGAACCTGTACTTTCCCCCTCCTACATAGTTAAAGTTTAGTGCTGATATTTCTAGAATAAATGATGAATATGATTTGCCAATTTTTATAGACTTGGGCAAAGTAGATAAAAACTGGAGTAAATAATATGGCTTTATTAAAACAACTGAATATAAAACATCCTATTTTTCTTGCTCCAATGGCGGGTGTTTCAACCCCTGAACTTGCTGCAGAAGTTTCTAATCAAGGTGGATTAGGCTCGCTTGGTTTAGGCGCACATACAGTCGAAGCTGCGCGTGAACAAATCATTCAAACTCAAGCCCTCACCGACAATTCATTTCAAGTAAATTTCTTTTGCCATGAATCCACACCACTCAATGAACAGATTGCACAGGCATGGATTACACAATTTGCGCCAATTTTTGCCCAATATGATGTCACCCCACCTGCACAACTAAAATGTATTTATCCAAGCTTTAAAGACCATGATGATTATTTAAATCTGGTTTTGGAAACCCAACCACAAGCAGTAAGTTTTCATTTTGGAATTCCACATGAGCATCAAATTCAAGCATTAAAAGATGCAGGAATCATCACCATGGTTTCTGCTACAAATTTAGCCGAAGCTCAGGCGATTGAAGCAGCAGGAATTGATATTATTATTGCGCAAGGGATTGAAGCTGGTGGGCACAGAGGTGTTTTTAATCAGGCATTTGATAGTGCTGTGAAAACCAGTGATTTAGTGCAACTGATTCATCAGCATTGCACAACACCTGTGGTCGCTGCAGGTGGAATTATGAATGGTCAGCAGGCCAAACACATGCTTAACCTTGGTGCATCTGCCGTACAACTGGGTACTGCGTTTGTACAATGTAAAAGTTCAAATGCCAATGCGGCTTATCGGCAAGCTTTGTTCCAACAAAACATCACCCAAATTACAGAAAGTATTTCTGGACGTCCTGCACGTGGTTTGATTAATCACTGGCACACAAAGATTGATACACCTAATCGTATCGCTGTGCCTAGCTATCCATACACTTACGATCTCGCCAAACAATTACATGCAGCAGCAGTCAAACATGGTGAGCAAGGTTATGCGCCATTCTGGGCAGGCAGTAATGTTAGCCAAATTCGTGAATTAGAAGCTGCAGATTTAATCAATCAATTGGTGCTAGAGATGATTCACGCACATTAAACAAGAATACAACCGCTCTGCTTTAAACAAGCAAAGCGGTTAAGAGTGAAATTTTAACTATAAAATCAAAATCTTAAATGCTAATCAAGTATCCAGTAAATTAACACTTTCTACTTGTACATCACTCATGATTTCACCATGTGCCAATAACTGATTGAAGTAGTCCTCCACCACTTTAAATTGTTCGGCAGTACTTTCAACTTTATACATGTTTTGGCGAAACTCATTACTTGAACGTAAACCTTTGGTGTACCAAGCAATGTGTTTACGTGAAATTCGACAACCTGAATATTCCCCATAAAACTCATAAAGCTCGGCTAAATGCCCCAATAAGACTTTTTGAACTTCTGCAATACTCGGTGCGGCAAGCAACTCCCCTGTTGCTAAATAATGTGCAATTTCCCGAAAAATCCACGGACGTCCCTGTGCTGCACGTCCAATCATAATGGCATCAGCACCTGTGTAATCTAGTACATATTTGGCTTTTTCAGGGCTATCTATATCACCATTGGCAATGACTGGAATCTGCAACATACTTTTCACGTCTTTAATCAGTGAGTAACGTGCATGATTTAAATACATATCTTCACGGGTACGACCATGCAAAGCCAAAGCGGCAATACCGGCTTGTTCCGCACGCTTTGCCACACGTAAGATATTTTCCTGACCATTTAAAAAACCCAAACGGGTTTTAAGGGTTACAGGTACATCAACCGCAGCAACAACTGTGTCTAAAATACGTGCCACCAAATCTTCATCTTGCAACAAGGCAGACCCCGCCAATTTATTACAGACTTTTTTGGCAGGACAGCCCATATTGATATCAACAATTTGCGCCCCGTTGGCCACCTGATAGCGTGCTGCTTCCGCTAAATCATGCGGATCTGAACCTGCAATTTGTGCAGAAATTGGCGCAAGCTCCCCATCAAAATTGGCACGATACAAACTCTTTTTACTCATGCGCAAAGTTTTGTCAGATGTCATCATTTCACTGACTGCATGCCCAGCTCCAAAGTATTTGCACAGTGAGCGAAATGGCCGATCAGTAACGCCTGCCATTGGGGCAACAATCAAATTATTTGACAGTTGATAGGGACCAATATACATATATATTCTTAACTTTAATGATTGGCATAGTATACTGCATCTGCCCTTTGGGCTCATCCATTTGGAACGAGTTTTCCCTATCTATGAAAGACACTGTATTCACTTCTTTGATGAAACCCTTCAGCGTGCTCGCCTTATACTTAAGCTTAGCAGCCTGTGGAGACAGCGCATGGTGGTCTAAGGACAATGAGCCAACCTTGGAAGCAGAACATATTCGCAAACTGATTCCTAACCGTGTCAGTGAACGCAGTGCTTGGGCTAAAGATATTTATGATATTTCTGAGCAATTAGGTATTCCACAAACCAAAGAAAATATGTGCACCATTATTGCTGTGGTTGATCAGGAATCCAACTTTGTAGCAGACCCGCAAGTTTATGGTTTAGGCGAAAAAGCTGTTAAAGAAGTACAAGATCGTTTGGATGAAAAATTTAAAGATAAACTGGGCGAAGCAATTGGCGGTACGGTTGCAGGCTATTTTCAGGATGTGCTGAAAAATCACCCTAGCCCTGAAGATAACTATTTGAGTCAAATGCGTCGGGTAAAAACTGAACGTGAATTAGATGAACTATACCGTGAAATTTTTGACTACATGGCAAAGCATTATCATGTTTCCGCACTAACAGGTGCTGCCAAACTGTTTGGTCAAAATATTGGTGAAAAACTTAATCCAATTACCACTTTAGGTTCTATGCAAGTGCATATTAGCTATGCCAAAGAGCATAAACGTCAAAGTGGTAACATCGCAGAGTTACGCAGTGATCTATATACCCAGTATGGTGGCTTATATTATGGGATTCATCGTTTAATGATGTACCCTGCTGACTATGATCAACCGCTATACCGTTTTGCTGACTATAACTCGGGCATGTATTCGAGCCGCAATGCTGCATTCCAAAGTATGCTGAATGATTTAACCGAAGCTGAACTCGATTTAGATGGTGATTTACTTCTTTACGCTAAAGATGGCGGTGTGCGTAATGCAAAGAGTGAATCAGAACGTGAATTAATTGCTGTTTTTGCTAAACATAATATTTTGGTTACACCACGACAAATTCGTGCAGACTTAAAAAAAGAAAAAGAAAAGAAATTTGAAGATACTGCGACCTATCTGGCTGTCACTAAACTCTATAAAGCACAAACGGGCAAAGAGCCATTTTATGCCATGATGCCACAAGTGGTGATTTCAGGGCCTAAACTGAGTCGAGATTACAACACCAATTGGTTCGCAACACGAGTCAATGGACGTTATAAAACATGCATACAAAAAGCCAAAAATATAAAAATCTAGCCTTATTTGATTTTGATGGCACCCTGTGCAGCAAAGACAGTTTTACGGGGTTCATTTTCTATGCCTTGTCTAAACGACACATTATCAAACAAGGTTTAAAAACCTTACCGTGGATTCAGGCCTTTTATTTAAAAGTCTATCCTGCACATGCCATGCGCCCTAAATTATTTAATGCTATGTTTAAAGATGCAAGTACAACTGAAATATTAGCACTTGCACAACGCTATGCAGCAGATTTAATGCATGATCTAAACCCACAACTATTACTACAATTAAAGCAACATCAATTCAATGGTGATGATGTGGTGGTGGTTTCTGCGAGTGTGGATATTTATTTGCAGTATATTTGTCAGCAATTAAATGTTGGTTTGATTTGTACCGAAACAGAAATTGAAAGTCAGCAATTTACAGGGCAATATTCAACACCTGATTGTAGTCGGGAACAAAAGCAAATTCGGATTTTAGAACAGTATGATTTAAAAAATTATGCTGCTATTTATGCGTATGGCAATAGTGATGAAGATGAAGCTATGCTGAGTTTAGCAACCCATCCATATATGGTCGGTGTAGATCAAACCTTACCTGAAATTATGGCTTATAAAAAACTGGCTTGATAAAGCCTAGTAAAAGTATTATTTTTAGGGGGGGATTACCACATAAAAAAAGCGGCTCATCTAAGCCGCTTTTCTATATCATTAAAGATATATTTATCACTGTTTGATGAATCACTTACTAATCTAAAATTTCATAAATGATATTCATGCTTATTTCTTGAATGGAAAAGCATATTTCACAATACGTTTTAATACACTGCCGTATTGCTTAACCAAGCTAGCATTGTTGTAGTTCAAGCCATATTTTTCACACACAGCTTGCACTTTTGGCGCCATTTGACGATAACGACGCGCAGGCACATCTGGGTACAAATGGTGTTCAATTTGATGGCTTAAATGCCCTGTCAAAATGTGGAATGCTTCTGAACCTGTAAGATTAGATGAACCACGAATTTGACGCATATACCAATGTCCACGGCTTTCATTTTGCATGACTGACTTTGGAAACACTTCTACATCTTTAGTAAAGTGACCGCAGAAAATAATACTAAATGTCCAAATATTACGAATACCATTCGCAACCAAATTACCTGTAAATACTGGCAGAGCTGATGGCCCAGCAATTAGTGGGAAAAACACATAGTCTTTGAACAATTGTTTGCCAATTTTCTTCTGCATTGGCTGCCATTCTTTTTTAGCTTGTGCTTTGCTTTTTCGGCCATTCAAAATTTTACCAATTTCTAAATTCTGAATCGCAACGCCCCACTGGAACAATAAGCAGAACGGGATACTATATAAAGGTTGTAATAAATAGCCCGATCTCCAACGCTGTTCTGGGAACAAACGCACTAAACCATAACCAATATCATCATCCATGCCTTTAATATTGGTATAGGTATGATGTTTGAAGTTATGGGTTTGACGCCAGTTGTCTGAAGTACCCACAGTATCCCATTCATAGCTTGCGCCATTGAATTTAGGATCATTCATCCAGTCATATTGACCGTGCATGACGTTATGGCCTAACTCCATGTTTTCCATGATTTTGGCAAAGCCTAATAGCCCTGTACCCAATACCCATGCTGGCGGAAACCAACCAGCAAACAATAAGGCACGACCTGCCATTGAGCTATAACGAATCGTTGAGTAAACACGGCGGATGTATTTCGCATCTTTTTCGCCAATATCATCCAAAACTTCTTGTTTAATAGCATCTAATTCACGTGCAAGCTCATCTAATTCTAATTGAGTGAGTTCACGGTTTTTAGGATTGCGAAAGTATTCTATTTTCACTGGCATATTCATAATCGAAACTCGCTTATAAATCAATAATTAAATCTGTTTGTGCTGAGTTAACACATATTTTTAACTGGTTATTTGGTTCACTATTTTGAACACTATCTACCAAGTTTTTTGTTGAGCCTTCAGCTTTATTACATACGCATTTATGGCAAATACCCATGCGGCAACCATATTTCGGTTTGATATTTTGCTGCTCTAGGCTTTCTAAAATTGATTTGCCTTTTGGAATGGTCACAATCTTTTTAGATTTAGTTAAGGTGACTTGTACCAAGCCCACATCGTCCCCTAAAACAGGGGTCATGCTAAAAGCTTCAGTTTTAACCACAGCAGCCTGAGTAAACAGTTGTTCAACCTGAGTAGTAAAACCAGATGGGCCACATGCAAATACGGTGCTCTGATCCATATTTGCCAAGTCTTGTAGATGTTCCGCATTTAAACGACTGTGTTTCAAACTCGGCTCTTGGGTATAAAATACTTGCAATGTAAAGTTAGGAAATTGCTCTGCCCAAGCTTCGAATTGTGCTTTAAAAGCTGCATCTGCAAAGGTTTTAACCCAATACAGTAAATGAATTGAAGTACCACCCAAACGGCCTGACTGCACCAAATTCTGAATGAAGCTGTACATTGGCGTAATGCCACTGCCCGCTGCCAATAAGATTAAAGGCTGCGTTTGAGCAGGCAATTGCATGTCGCCATAAGGTGCACCAAATTCTAATGTGTCGCCCAACTTAGCCTGCTCAACCAGCCATGTACTGACTTTGCCCTGATCGACCTTTTTCACGGTCAATAAAACATGTTGTGCATCTAACTGAGTCAAACTATAAGTTCGCTCATAGCGTACACCTTGAATGTTTACATAAACTGGATGATGCTGACCTGCTGCACCCATTTGAAACTTTTTATTGACTTGTAGTGTGAGACTCACCACATCTTTTGCGGTTTGCTCTTTTTTTACAATTTTGCCGAGTGACTGATTCACCGACCATAAAGGATTTACTTTTTGCAACCAGAAGTTTGCTGCATAAGGGTCTAACACAGCCGTTGCAAGACTACTAAGGGGAGATTTTCTTTTTTCAGTTAGCTGCATGATTCAGCACCACCCGATGAAATTTTAATTATTATACACATGTATATATATTTGTATATACACTTGTATTGTTTCTAATCATTTCACAAGTACTAGCGCAGCCGCTATAATGCCTCTAAGCTTATAAATTATTGAAAATATGACTCAACCTGCCATGAAAACAAACCATGATGTGACTTTCCCAGAATCTGAAACGGTTCGTGAGCCTCTTGTCGTGCGTACGGTTGGGCGAAAAGCCACCATTACCAAACAAGAGCTATTTCAGGCAGCATTAAATTTAATTGGCCCACAGAAAAGTATCGCCTCGTTAAGTTTACGTGAAGTTGCACGTGCAGCAGGCATTGCACCAAACAGTTTTTATCGTCATTTTAAAGATATAGATGAACTTGCAATTGAGTTGATTGATCGTGCAGGTGTGGTCTTACGTCAAATTTTGCATCAAGCACGCTTAAAAGCATCTAAACAAAACAGTATTATTCGCAGCTCGGTTGAAGTATTTATTGAACAATTAGATACCGATGAAGGCAATTTAAGTCTGTTATTACGTGAAGGGTATACAGGTTCAATTCCATATAAACTGGCAGTAGAGCGTCAATTGAACTACTTCCAACAAGAATTGCAGGATGATTTAATTCGTCTAGAACGCTTAAATAACAGTAAGCTGGCGCATCCTGATATTGCAGCCAAAGCGATTACTCAACTGGTGTTTAATATGGGCGCCAAAGTGATTGATATGCCCACGGCTGAACGTAAAGAAACCGCCGAACAAACCATGATTATGATTCGTATGATTTTAGAAGGCGCACGTCATTTGGATGAAGCTAAAATTCGATAAATCTAAACTTTGCTCCTCTCTATCAAAGCGGCTTTGTGAATACAAAGCTGATTTTTTATTTGGAATGAATCTGTTTTGATATACAGCATAATTTACTAAGCAGAAAACCACAACGTCACTTTATGACGCAGAAATTCGACAATAAATCCCAAACTTTCTATGATAATAGTGTAATAACAACAAACTAAAGGAAAAATATGCTCTTTCTTGATGACACGAACGATGCACAACCGCAACAACAATTCAGCCTCGATGTATCACAAAATGCTGCCTCTATTCAGCGACACATCTTAGCACTCTGTCAAAAGCATAAACCTGAAGTGATTGTCGCTGAAGGTATAGAGGCAAATTATATTTTAGAAAATTTACCTGAAATTCAACCTCACTGCGGTGCCATTGCCCTCAAACAACCAACGCTAGAAAATGTTTCTTTTGAAAAGTTACAACAAGCCTTTTTACAACGTGGGCAACAGCGTTTTTATAATGTAATCGTGATGCTATCTCAGGATCATCCTCAATTTAAACAATTGAGTCATTTATTTTATATGATCAAACCCGATGCTAACTTTGAGGCAGAAGTCGAATATTTACTCAATACCTACTTTCTACTAGGTGATGCAACAGACACAGATTAAATGACAAACCCTAAATAGCAAAACCTGCATGACACAACTAAAGTCAAAAAATAAAGCACCCGAAGGCGCTTTATTATGGATACAGTAGATACAGATTTACTGTCACTGATTATGGCTTAACCACCACCATCACCTGAATGGCTTCAGGCGTAACCGACAAACCATCCAACAAACTCAAACCTTCTTTTTGCAATTTCTGTAAGCGTGTAATTTCATCTTCACGAATACTTGGGTTAAATTGCTTTAAATAGCTTAAACGGTCAATTTCGTATTGCCATTTTTTGCTATATACATCTTTGGCTTGTTGCTTAAATTCAGGCAACGCAGCTTTGGCCAATTCCAAGGCTTGTGTATAACGTGCTTCGATTACATCGCGGCGTGCTTTCACCACTTGGCGGCAACTGTTGCCATCTAAATGATGTAAATAAGGTTTTAAAATTTCAGGTGCAATTTTTTGCGATAAGTCCTGACCTTTTTCACTCAATAAAACACGAACAAGTTGCTGCGGCAGACTCGATGGCAAGTTCAGCGCTTTCGGTGCAATTACATCCACTTTAAACCAAACTTCCAGTAATATCGAACCTTGTGGCAAGGCAGCAGATTTTAATACTGCAACGTTAGTACTACCGAACCCTTGAGTATTGATCATTTCCATCACACTTTCTGTGAATGGATGCTCTAGTGTTAGATATTGCGCATCTTCACGAATTTGTGCCTGATCACGATAAAAAGTCGCAGTCATGCCCTCTTCGTCTAAAGTCAAACCTTGAACTTGCATTTGATCCGTAGGTTTAATAATCACTGTACCGTTACTTTGCTCATCGAAGTCAATATTGGTCGAGGCCATAAAGCGCTTCATAAATATTGGCAAAGTGGTATTGTCATCATACTCTTCAAGTGCCTGCACAATTTCTTGTGCTACCACAGGACGGCATGAGTTGTACTCCAACAAACGATCTCGGCCTGCTTGTAATTCTGCTTCCAACGCTTCTCGCTGTACGCTTACTGCTTCCAATAAATCTTCAAACTGTTGTCCCAAATCTGCAAGTAAGCAGTCTTTTAAATCGACAATAAAGTTTTCTTGTAAGGTTTGTGCAGTTGGGGAAATGTTGCTGAAAATATTAAGTGCTTCGTTGTACCAACGGAACATACGTTCTTGTGCTGTACCAATTAAATATGGCACATGAATCTGAATACGGTTTTCCTGACCAATACGGTCTAAACGACCGATACGTTGCTCCAATACATCTGGGTTGGCTGGCAGGTCAAACAAAATCAGGTCTGAGGCAAACTGGAAGTTACGTCCTTCAGAACCAATTTCAGAACACAATAAAATTTGTGCGCCGTAAGAGTCTTCTGCGAAATACGCTGCCGCTTGGTCACGCTCAAGTAAGCTCATACCTTCATGGAACATTGCTGTACGAATACCTGCATGTAGGCGCAGCGCATTTTCAAGCGCCTCTACTACAGGGCCGCTACGCGCAATTAAAAGCACTTTTTTGTGTTTTAAATCGCTGCGCAAACGCTCCATTAACCACATCACACGTGGGTCAGTTTCCATCCAGCTACCATCGAGCTGTGCTTCTTCTGGCCACATTTGTTCACGTAATTTACCATCTTTAGACCAGTTTTCTGGTGCAGCCAATGGCGCAGGCTGACAATCACGACCTGGGAAACCTTGAATTGCTTCACGCGTGTTACGGAACAAAATACGCCCTGTACCGTGACGATCTAATAATTCGTGGATAGCACGGAAACGCTGCTCGGTATTATCTTCAATGCGATGTCCCAACAAACCTTCCAATGCTGCAAAATGGTTTTCTTCCAATGCAGTATCTGACATTAACACTTCAGCAATTTTTGCCGTATGTTGATATTGTGCTTCTTCATCCAAGAAACGATCTAGTGAACTAAAACGTTGTGGGTCAAGCAAGCGTAAACGTGCAAAATGGCTTTCTACACCCAATTGTTCAGGCGTTGCTGTGAGTAATAACACCCCTGCCGTTTGTTCTGCTAACTCTTCGACCAGATCATAGCGGTCATTGCCGCCTTCTTCTTCGCTCCACATTAAGTGATGCGCCTCATCCACCACCAGCAAATCAAAACCGGCTTCTAGGGCTTGCTCACGTAAATCATCGTGGTCAATCATTAAATCGACTGAAGCAATAATACATTGTTCAGTTAAAAATGGATTCAGGTCAGGGTCATGTTCTTTAATAGATGCTGTGCGGGTTAGATCAAACAAAGAGAATTGCAGATTGAAACGGCGACGCATTTCAATCATCCACTGATATTGCAGAGAATCTGGCACCAAAATCAGGATACGTTCTGCACGCCCTGTTTTGAGTTGCTGATGGATAATCAAACCTGCTTCAATGGTTTTACCCAAACCAACTTCATCTGCTAACAGTACGCGTGGTGCAAAACGCTTACCCACTTCATGTGCAATATAAAGCTGATGCGGAATTAAACCGACACGTGAACCGACCAAGCCTCGTAATGGACTGCTTTGCATATTGGCTTGCATCAACATCGCTTCAATACGCAGGTCGTACCATTCTTTATAATCAATTTGGCTGGCAAGCAAGCGGTCTAAAGGTTTAGACAGTTGAATACTGGCCCCTATACGGGTTTCATTCAGTGATTTATGTTCTTCTGTGCCATCGGCTAAACGGCGTCCGACGTTATAGCGCAGCACCCCATGGCGGTCTTCTACAGATTCAACCGTCCACAGATTGCCTTCTTGGTCTTGAACTTCATCATTTACATTAAAAATAATACGCGATAAAGGTGCATTGTTGCGTGCATAGACACGGGTTTCATCACTTTTAGGGAATAAAATGCTGACCGATCGCTCATCTACATCAATCAGAACACCTAGTCCTAATTCTGTTTCTGTGTCTGATAACCAACGTTGACCAATAGCAAACTGCTGCAATTTTTCCACCTTTATTTAGAAGTTAGGACGTATAAATTTTTGCGCAAAACTTGATGAGTATTTGAGCAAAAATTCAGTGCGTATAGCAATATATTTTGACATAAAGCGCACTAAAAAGAGAGCCTAAAGCACAGGCTTTACATAATCTTTTTAGCTTAAAATGGGACTGGGCAAACAAACTGCACACGTTGTTCAGTTTGCGGATGCAAAAAACTCAATTCGGCAGCATGTAAACACAAACGCGGCATGAGTTGTTGTTGTTCTGGCGTAGCATATAAGGTATCGCCAATAATCGGATGACCTAAATATTGCATGTGCACCCGCAGTTGATGTGAACGCCCTGTAATCGGAGTTAGCTCTACACGGGTCACGGTTTGCCCCTGCAATTCAAACTGTTCCAACGCACGCCAATGCGTTAAAGCTGGTTTGTTATGGGTTGCATCGGCAATATGTAATGGAGGATGTGCAGGATCATACACCACAGGCACATCTACAGTGCCTTCACCTTGCAGTTGCCCTGCTACCAATGCTTGATAGGTTTTGTCGGTTTGGCGCTCTTGAAACTGACGTGAAATTCGCTTTTGCGCCCATTTGCTTAAAGCAAAAACCAAAATGCCAGAAGTATCACGATCTAAGCGATGTATCAGCAAAGTACGTGGTTCAATTTTAACTAAACGACTAATCAGACAATCTTGCAAATCGACTGTTTTACCTGGAACTGTGAGTAGACCTGCGGGTTTATGTATCACCATAAACTCATCATCACGATGAATCAGGTGTTCGCTTAGAAAATTACTCAATTTCAATTCCAGGCCGATCGTGAAAATAAGGCGGCAATGATAAAAAGCCTGACACAGAATTACAATGCAAAATTTGCGAATTCCAGATGAATTTTCCGATTTACATTCCTGAATCCGACAATCTGCTGGATTTTAAATCAGACCACTTTTAGAAATGTGTTTTTATGACGTAGATGATATGGGTGACTTTAAAATCTGCAGCAATTGCAACAAATTTAAGCTCGGTTGATAATCTTCATAACGGATATTGGCGCCATTGGCTCGCCACAATCCAACTAAGCTGACTATTGCCACAGAATCGAGCCCATAATCTTTTAAAGCAACATGTGGATCAATTTCTAAGGCTTCCATATTGAGCTGTTCTGCAAGAGCGAGCAAAATTCCTTTAGGGGAAAGAACATAGTCGGATGGTGCAGTTAAACTCCATAAACGATTCAGCGTATAGCTATTTACATGATGTAAGCCTTGCTTGGAAATAGTATCAATCCATTGAATATGCTGCTCTAAATTGGACAATAAAATGGCGTCATCCACCACACAAATTGTTTCTGTGACACTTTGCAAATAAGGCAAAACCTGTTTCAAAGCGGGTGTGATCTGCCCTGCAAAAATAAGCTGTGGATGACTCGCTGCATATTCTCCAAGTTGCTGCATCCCTTGAATCAGATCATCGCCATATAAATCGACAATTGGAATATCAAGTGCTTTGGCTTTGTTGCTAATTTGAATCAGATGCTGCATGAGTTGGCTTTCTAAAGCCCCAGACAAACTTCTGATATGGTGTAAACCGACTAACACTAAAACTGAAGTAGATGCATGCAGTGACCATTTGGCTTGTGATGCTGCCAATTGGATTTTTTTAGGCATGGGGTAAAACATGAGCGGCTCTTAAAAACAAAGTAATACTTCAATCATTCGATGTTTATTGTAGTTTACAATTGAGTTATCTTTTTGATGTTATTTTCCAAACCTTCATTATCATATGTTATTCCCAAGTAGAAATGTCCTACCTTAAAACCAAATAGAAATGTCCCATACAGACATTATGTTAAATAAGCATACAATTTGTTTCTTAATTCATTTAAATAGTTATTTTCTTTAATAATAGGAATTCCATCACTATGTAAGATGAGATCATTAATTGATCCCATTCCACCAAAACTAATACGCAATTGATACTTTGCATAATCGGGATCTTCTTGAAGACATAAGAGCATATTCTTATATGATTTTTCCCAAATTTTTAAATCAAACTCTTCAAATAATGCTATCAGCTTTTAAATTATTAAGGCTCTAGACTTTCAATTTCATTGTTCATCAATTATTTAATTTCCCTAAAATTAACATAGTACAGCTTATACGCAATTCAATTTTTTATTCCATATAAATCACACTCTTACAGCATTCCAAAAAGCCCATTCATACCTGAGTGGGCTTTTTTAATGATTTGTCAGGTTCCACGCTTCATGTTGGAACAACTTTAGTTGAGTTTATTGAATTGAGCTAATCAATTTCTATTTTGAATTAGCTTTGCTGCGCCAAAAACTTCTCAATCGCCACCTGAGCAATTTCCGCATCTTCAAATGACTTGACGCCAGACACACCTATTGCACCCACCAATTGCTCTTGATAGATAATCGGCTCAGCACCTTCGAGCATGCCTGAAAAACTGTCTAGGCTGAGAAAACCTAATTGTCCATTTTTAATCAAATCTTCCAACAATTTAGTTGGGCAACGGCTGAGCGCAGAACACTTGGCTTTTTCCAAACTCAAACTTGCTGTCATTGGCGATGCACCATCCATACGTTTCATCGCCAAAGCAGAACCTGTTTCATCGACCACTGCAATACTGACATTAAAGTTATTCTGAATTGAGTATTGATGGGCTTGGTCTAATAAAAATTCCGCATCGCTTAAAGTCAAATAATGTTTGGTTTGCATCTCGCTATTTCTCTTAATCAAAGTCGTATAAAAAAGCCCGAACGAATTCGGGCCTAATGTTTTGCAAAAATAAAATGTTTAAGCTTTCATTTCCGCAAATGTTTCTTTCGCTGCTTGAATGGTGAAAGCAATATCTTCATCACTGTGTGCAGATGAAATAAAGCCTGCTTCAAATGCAGATGGTGCCAAGTTCACACCACGTTGCAACATACCGTGGAAAAACTTACGGAAAGCATCTACATCACATTTCAGCATAGAATCAAAACTAGTGATGTCTTCTTGATCGGTAAAGTACAAACCAAACATCGCACCAACTTGTTGCGTCTTGAATGGAATACCGACTTCATCTGCTGCAGCTTGCAAGCCTGTAAGCAATTTTTCCAGTTGTGCGGTTAGCTTTTCATAAAAACCTTCGGCACGTAAATGTTTGAACATTTCAATGCCTGCACGCATGGCCAATGGGTTACCCGACAAAGTACCGGCTTGATACACTTTGCCTAATGGTGCGATACATTCCATCACTTCACGCTTACCTCCGAAAGCGCCCACTGGTAGGCCTGCACCAATAATTTTACCCAATGTGGTCAAGTCAGGTTTAACACCATAATGTGCCTGAGCACCACCTAAACCAACACGGAAACCAGTCATTACTTCATCAATAATAAAGACTGAACCATGTTCATCACACACATCACGAATGGCTTGCAGGAAACCATCGATTGGTTTCACTAAGTTCATATTGCCCGCAACAGGTTCAACAATTACACCTGCAATTTCAGCACCGAATTTTGCAAAACATTCTTTTAAGGTTGCAATGTCGTTGTATGGAAGGGTTAAGGTGTGTTTAGCAAAATCGGCAGGCACACCCGCAGAAGTCGCCTCGCCCTCACCACTGGTCAAAAGTCCTGAACCTGCTTTTACTAACAAAGAATCTGAATGACCATGATAACAGCCCTCAAATTTCACAATTTTGTCACGGCCTGTATAACCACGCGCCAAGCGAATTGCAGTCATGGTCGCTTCTGTACCTGAGTTGGTCATACGCACCAATTCAATTGAAGGCATGATTTCACAAATAATATCGGCCAAGGTTGTTTCATGCACAGTTGGCGCACCAAAGCTCAAACCATCTTCTGCCGCAGCTTGCACTGCCTGAATAATTGCAGGATGTGCATGCCCTAAAATCATTGGTCCCCAAGAACCAACATAGTCAACATAGCGTTTGCCATCGACATCATACAAATAAGCACCTTTGGCTTTTTCAATAAACACAGGGGTTCCACCTACCCCATTAAATGCACGTACAGGTGAATTGACCCCACCTGGAATATGTTTATTGGCTTGTTTAAACAATTGTTCTTGCTTTGGAGATAAGCTCATGGAGGCACTCAACTTAAAAGATAAAATTAAAAATTAGGCTTCTGCATTAAAAAGAGCAGACCAATCATAAACTCGCTGTGCAACGGTGTGCATCGGACGATCCAATACATCACTCACTACTGCACACAAATCTACACCTGCATCAATCACAGGTTGACTATTTTCGACCGTTAAACCACCAATGACACAAATAGGCACATTCAAATTTTGCTTAGCATGCTGAATGGTATCTAGGCTGACCTGACTCGCTTCTGGTTTGGTTGGTGTTGGATAGACTGCGCCGAATGCCACGTAGTTAGCACCATCGGCGATGGCTTGTTCCGCCAGTTTCAATGAGTTATTACAACTGCGACCAATCAGAACATTTTTAGGTAAACGCGCGACCGCTTCAACAATTGAACCATCGTCTTGGCCCAAATGCACGCCAACGCCATATTTAACCGCTGTTTCAAGATCATCATTAATCACAAAAGGAACTTTGTATTGATCACACATCGATTTCATATATTCAATTTCGTAAGCCTGCTGTTCTTTCGGCACATTTTTACGGCGATATTGCAATACTGCCACTTCTGCGGTTGCCATTGCTCCTTCCAGCTTTGCCAACAGAAGTTCAATCGGATCATCATTGGTAATCAAATATAAACCGCGCATCATCCCAACCACACAAAATACAATGCGCGCATTATGACATATTCGGATGCACTACGGCAGAAGCCTGCGGATAAAAGCTAAATTTACTCAAATGCTATGCGCTTCATTTATAGAGATAAAAATTTTAAAAATACCCAATTCTAGTGATAGCCGCATCTAGCAAATTTAGTTTTAATTGAATTGCGCAAAACAAAGCAAGAACTGTAAAAAGTTCAATAAGATATGGATACTTGGTGATGTAGACTGAGCAATCCATAATGTTTACCTAACATAATAACAATATATTTAGGTAAGCCATTAGACACCCGAGGGTTTGTGCCAGAGCGCATGTGGGGGTGCGACAAATCATCGGGTGTCTAAATTTTTTAATAAACAATGTATTCAATGCAATTTTTTTTAAGGCTATCTCCAACTTACATCCTATAAAAGCTATGCTTAAAGGTATTAGATAGTTGATCTTTATTCATATTAAGTCGAAATTGCACAGCCATAAAAAAAGCCTAGAGAAGGTCGCTCTAGGCTTGGAAAGTCACAAATGTCATCAAATTGTCATATTAAATTTGATAGACACATTATTAGAATATTCACTCTAGTATTTCAAGAAAAAATTAATTTAATTTGTACATTTTTTATGAAAATAATCACACATCGGTAGTTTTTTGTCTAAATGGTATAAAAATACTTTTTATTCAACTTGGAATTTTATCTTTAGCACGGTTTTGTAAACTTAAATGACCGCGTAATACGTCGGCAAACATGCGCCAATCTGAAATGAAACTATATACAGGTTGTTTAAAACTGGCAGGTTTGTTTTTTTCAAATACAAAATGCCCAACCCATGCACAGGCATAGCCCGCAACCAAGCCATACAACACATATTTGGCTTTTTTATGCCGTATCGCTTTGCTCACACAATACAACCCAATACTGCTACCCGCCACGTGCAAACGACGACTCATGATATTGCGATGTTCAGTCAAATAAAAACGATAAAAAGTTGAGTAGTCTTGAATAGGCAATTCAAACTCAGGTTCTGGCGTCGGTTCAAATTCTGATTTTAATGCAGCGTTCATGTTCATCTTCCTGATGTTAATTGGCTTGGGCGAATTCTTATGCTTATTACCACACTCTAAACGATGCTCAAATAAAAACCAACCCATGAAAAAGCATCAGGTCAAGTCTTACATCTTTGCTGATTTTAGTTACAATCAACGGCACTTTTGCAAAACTCAAATTTTGCGCTTTATCACAAATTTATAATACCAATATGTTTGCTGCTTCATGGTAGCTTGCTTTATTTTCAGGACGTCATTCATGGTCGAAGTTGAATTAAAATTTCAAATTCCAGTCGCACGCCGCACTGCTTTACTCAAAACTTTAGACCCTAAAAAATCCACTCAAATTGCATTAAAAGCTTTGTATTTTGATACACCAACTCATGATTTAGCACAACACGGAGTAGCCCTTAGACAGCGTTTAGAAGGCCAACAATGGATTCAAACGTTGAAAGCTGCAGGACAAAGTCATTTTCACAGTTTTGAACATAACCACCCGCTCGAAACAACAGAGATACAAGACACTCCTCCACAGCTTGATCTGCACATTTATCAAAATACTCCAGAA
Organism: Acinetobacter sp. A1; assembly: GCF_012371315.1. Classification (NCBI taxonomy): domain Bacteria; kingdom Pseudomonadati; phylum Pseudomonadota; class Gammaproteobacteria; order Moraxellales; family Moraxellaceae; genus Acinetobacter; species Acinetobacter sp. A1. Next base: position 33,480 of record NZ_JAAZQY010000019.1, on the reverse strand, counting down.
GCACAGGCAATTTTACAGCATGCTTTGGGCACAAAATTCGATCAATTACAGCTTCAATTTGAAACGGATATTCAACGTACCTCACGGGTGATGACGTTAGAAGATACTGATATTGAAATCAGTTTAGACGTTGGCAAGATTCGTTGTGCAGATTCAGAAGTTGAGGTACACGAAGTTGAATTTGAGCTTAAACAAGGTTCGATTCAGCACCTGTTAGCCTTCAGCTTTGAATGGGTAAAAAAATTCCATTTGTGGTTAGATGTACGGAATAAAGCAGAAATTGGACATTTACTTTCGGTACAACAAAAAGTCAGCCCTGCAACATTAGCTAAAGAATTCCACTTTAGCAAAAAGGACAATGCAGACCAAAATTTACGCCTCTTGATTGCACAACAATTACAGCATTTGTTGCCTAATATTGCCGCTATTTCTGCACAAGTGGCGGAGCAAAGTCATATTGATCAGGCACAGCTTGCCTTGCAGCATTTACAATTCACCCTGTCGTTATTTAAAGACTGGTCTAAACATTTGGGTGATAAATGGGCCATGCAAATTGCAGCTTTTAAACAGCATTTTGACCATTTGCAGCACTTAGAACACATGCAGGCCACACTGGGTGCTTTTTTACAGAATCCAACCACAGCAGAAAACCTGAAAAAAGACACACTGTATGCACAGGAAAAACTGGTCAACTTAGTCCGCTCAACGCAAAATGTGCATCACTATTTAGAATTGCTCATGTTTAGTTTGGCACCAAACGACAGCACAGGTATTGACTTAAAAACTGCAGCACAGAATACCCTGCAACAACAATATAAACAGCTGCATGAACAACTACAGCAAAGCAATATTCATGACTTTGAAAGTTTAGATCAGCTGGCTTTGCGTATTCAGGAACTTAAATTTAGCTTCCCAGTTTTAACACATATTTATGATGTGAAAAATTTGCAAAAATATAGTAAAGCCCTGAATGATGCGCAACTGGCTGCACAGGAATATCAAATTTTGGCATCTTCTGCACAATATATTCAGCAAACGGAACTTGAAGCCAGCGACTGGTTTGTTTTAGGTTGGCTCACGGCTAAACAAGAAGTCTATGCACAACGTCTGTTAGAAGCGACAGAACAATTTATGGTGAGCCGTAAATTTTTAAAGTAATCACAAAAAATCATACATAGCAGCATGGGCACTCCCCCTGCTGCTTGGGCAAAACACCAACTTTAGATTTATTTTCCTTTTCAATCTTTTATTCACATTTTCTCTCTTGTTCATTTATAGATTTGCACTATAGTAAAAAGAACTTGGCTTGTTTCATCGAGGGTGTTCCCGATGTCTGAAATAGAATTAAAGTTTCAAATTCCGTCTACTTATCGTGCCGCATTTGAAAAAGCATTTAAAAAGAACAAACTGGTTCAGCAACAACGCTTATGGGCTAAATATTATGATAGCCCTGAACAGCACTTGGCCAAGCAGCGCATTGCACTGCGTCAGCGTTTAGAGGGTGATATTTGGCGTCAGACTCTAAAAGCACCCAGTCCACAACATTATGAACGCTTTGAGCTAGAGCATGAATTAGGATACGAAGCACCTGAACAATGCGACTTGGCATGTTATGAAAACCATAAACAAGCCAGAAAGATTTTGAAAAAAGCATTGGATGGTTCAAATGCGAATTTAACCCTGCAATTTGAAACCGATGTTTTGCGCTACAGCCAATTGGCACATTATAAAAACAGTCAAATTGAAGTTGCTTTTGACTTAGGTGAAATCCGCCAAGGCAAACAATCGGTAGAAATTTACGAAGTTGAGTTTGAACTCAAACAAGGTGAGATTGCAGATTTAATTGCCTATATTCAGCCTTGGATTAAGAAGTACCATTTGTGGCTCGATACACGCAGTAAATCACAACGTGGCAATATGCTGCATAACAATGAAAGTATGATTCCTGTGCAACAGCAAAGTGCTTTACAACTGGAACATCCAGAAAATATGCACGCACTGTTGGCACAAATTACCCAAAATTGTTTGGCACATTTACTACCGAATGCAACCGCCATTGCCAGTCAAGATTATGCCAGTGGGCATGTGCACCAAGCGCGTGTCGCTATCCGCCGTTTACGCAGTGCCTTTAAAATCTTTGCTGAATACGATGCGCTGGCCAATCAAAACTGGGAAAGCCAATTGGCCACCCTGTTTCAGCAATTAGGCTCCACCCGCGATCAAGATGCCTTGCGTGAAAGCCTGATTCCACAACTTGAAAGTGCTGGTTCGCCAATTACAGAATTACCACCTGCGGCCAATGAAAATATTGCGATTGATGCGATTTTCCGCTCACCCACAACCACACTCTTACTTTTACAATTGATCAGCTTTAGCCATGCTTCGGCTGCTGAAGACCCTGAGCAAAAACCAATCAAGAAAATTTTGCGTAAACGACTGCAAAAAATGCATCAACAGATTTGTGAAGATGCAGGTCATTTCCAACAATTTGATGTAGAAACCAAGCACCGTACCCGTAAACGAGTCAAACGCTTGCGTTATACAGTTGAATTTGTCAGCAGTCTATTTGCAGAAAACGAAGTCAAAACATATTTAAAAACCCTAAAACCGTTACAGGAAACTTTAGGACATTTTAATGATTTGATGGTGGCACAAGGTTTATACGAAAGCCACGCTCAAACTGAACCCAAAACGTGGTTTGTATTGGGTTGGATTGCATCAGAAGAACGTCACATTTCCGTGCAGGCCGAGCAAGATTTACAACAATTTGCGCAAAGCGAACCATTTTGGTCATAGCTGATTGTTCAGTTTTGATAAATAAATAGCTCAACACAGTCATTAGGATTGTGTTGAGCTAAATGGTTTTGTGATCATTTTTGAATCACATTTATTACCACAAGATTTAATCAATACCCCATACCTTCTAACGATACTTACCAAATACTTTCCAAGTCTGATTATCGGCTAAAGGGTCTTGATAGCTGTCACTGCGCTGTTTACGTGGCTTGTCACGAGCATCAACCAGTTCAAAATGCGGCTCTACACTTAAAACAATACCATTCACATAAAAACGGGTACGAGTATAGTCACTTTGCCCATGTTGAAACACGTAAGTGCGCAAATCAATAAACTCACGATGTGCTACCAGTGCTGCTGTATCATCACTATCTAACCAGCGCTGCATGGCCTGAATTTCAGATGGTTCAAATTGCCCACATTTTTCAATTAGACTGGCAATCCCCCGAAAAGTTTTAGACTCTTTAGCACGGGTTTTATTCACCCGAATTCGATCTACATGAAAATAAAACAACGGTAAATTTAAATGGCTAGGCAAATGAATGGCATCGATTACTTCATCTTGCATAAAAGGCTGGAATAAATCCTGAGCACGCTCAATTAACCCCGTCCACTGCCCATAATAATGTGCAACTTCGGCAGCAGTTCCATAGTAAATAGGCAGCCCTTCTACATGTGCAAGCTGTGCAGGTGGCCAAATATTTTGACGTAATAAGGCAATATCACTTTTTAAACTTTGTACTGCAATTGCATCTTGCATGACCCGCTCCAATCTTACTTAGGCTATTTTTAGATTAAGGCAAAGGTTTTGTTTCTGCAAGGCTTTGCCTATAATGAGGCATCTAAATTCTTAGCTTAGGAAAAGTTCATGGTTCAAAAGATTGAAGCAACCGATGTAACCGAAGAAGAAGCATTAAATGCCGCTTTTTTTGAACGTGCCGATGAATTTATTAAACAGGCGAATGGCTTTTGTCACTTTGAAAAAGGCTCTACAGTAAAACCCGCTGAAATTCGTGGTCAGGTCAGTGCTGCCATGTTGTTCGCTACAGCGCGTTTTAATACTTGGGTCGCTGCCAATAACTTTAAAGATGGCAATGAAATGCGCGATGCCAAAGATCAGGTGATGTCGTATATTTTGCAGCAATTTCAAATGATGCTAGAAGATAACTACGACGAATACTGCGAACAGTTTGAAAACTATTTGCGCTTCCGTCATAACGAAGAGTTTCATACCAATAAACATGATCATTCACACGATCACGAACATTAAGTTCTGCATAAAAGCCCTATGGGGCTTTTTTAATGCGCTAGTTTTCCAATTTGTAGTTTTTCGATCAATACCCTTCCCTTTTGCAACGTGATGGCTTTGAATAGTGAAATAACAGCGTTATAAAAAAGGATGATTATGCAGAATCTAGGATTTGCACTCATTGATGCGCATATTCACCAATGGGACCCGTATAACACGCCACACAGCGCAAGATTGGCGGTAAAACTTTTGGGGAAACATCCCAATTTACTCGATAAAACCATCCGCTTGATTAAACCCAAAGCGCTGATTGAAACATTGGGACGCACAGAACACGTTACTTCAGCCTATTTACCTGAACACTATGCACGTGATTTAGGCTTTTATCCTGCCGAAAAAGTCGTGCATATTGAAGCCAACTGGCACGATCATAAAAGCAAAGGTGTGGTTGGTGAAACGGAGTTTATAGAACGCCTAGATTTTAAAAATAATGGTTTCGCCTTGGGTGCAATTGTGGCTGCCGCAGACCCGCGTGACCCAAATTTTAAGAAAATTCTAAAACTGCATCATAAAGCTTCACCGCATTTTTGTGGTATTCGCAAAATGGCTGCAGTGCATGAAGATCGTGGGATTTTTGCATGGGCAGATGAACCTAATTTGTATCGAAATAAAAAGTTTCTAAAAGGCTTTGAAGTCTTGGCACAATACAATTTAAGTTTTGATGCATGGACATATTCGACCCAACTGAGTGATGTCTTGGCACTGGCCAAACAGTTTCCTGAAACATCCATTGTACTTGACCATTTGGGCACACCTGCTGGACTGTTTGGACAGGTGGGCCATCACACAGGTGTGACAAAAACTGCACGGGAAAATATCCTGTTCCGCTGGCAGGAAGATATTGCAGAATTAGCACATTGTCCAAATGTTTACAGCAAAATATCAGGCTTATTCATGCCTGTTTTGGGGCACCAATTTCACCCACAAAAACGTGAAGCATCGAAACAGGAAATTATAGATTTGACCGCACCACTCATTCAGCATGCTTTGCAAAGCTTTGGTATGTATAGGTTAATGTTTGCCTCAAACTTCCCTATGGATCGAGTCAGTACCTCTTTGGTCAATTTAATTGATGCAACTAGCGATATTGTTGCTGCATATCATCCAAATGCTTTGCAACAAGTGTTTCATCATAACGCTAAACAGTTTTACCGCTTATAAAGCCGTGAAACAGCTTTTCAAAACGCTCCAATCAAACTTCAAGAAAAAAAAAGCGCATCGAAGTTGATGCGCTTTTTATGTGCCTGTTAAATACTAGATTGAATCTTATTTCTGTGCAGCTTTGGGTGTGACCATATCTGCTTGCACTTGACCGTATTGATCTGCCGCCACTTCCAGTAAATGTTCCAAATTTAAATATTTTTGAATCACAGCATCCACATCAGCTTTACTGAGTTTGGCCAAAGCCTGATCACGGCGTTCACGGAACAATAGATCACGCCCTTGTTCTAATTGCGGCACCAACATACGGTGGATACTGCGTTCATCCTCCAAAGCCGTAACACGTTTTTTTAGAATATCTGCTTTTGCTGCTTCAACTTCTTGCAGCGTAACACCATCACGGCGCAAGTCCATCAACACCTTATGAACAGCTTGCGATACTTGAGCCGACTTGCCTGCACTATACTGTGCCGAAATACTTAGCGCACCCGATTGCTCAAACTCACTTAGACTCAAGCCACTGTTAAAACCATAGACCAAAGCATTTTTTTCACGTAACTCTTGTGCCAAACGAGAAGACAATTGTGATTCACCTAAAATATAACTCAGCACCATCATGGCAGGTGTGTCTGGATGATTCACGCCCAAAGGTAAAGTCAGTAGACTCTGATAACTACCAAATTCACGTTGTTCTGCCAATACATGCAACTTTTGTGCAGGATATGCCGTGTATGCCGAATCTAGGCGTTGATATGGCTGATGACTTCGCCACTGCCCTAAACGCTTGCTCAATAGCTTCTGCATCGATTTCGGGTCGAACTCCCCTGTAATCGCAATATGGGCATGATCCATAGCAAAAAACTGACGATACAACTGCTGTACTTGTACCTGTGTCGCAGCTTGTAATTGCTGTTTGGCAAACTCTGGTTCAAAGTGATAGCGTAAATCGCCCTTTGGGTAAATTTCGATTAAACGTGCCATGGTCAACGCCGCTACAGTTTCAGGCTCGGTATAAGGTCGTTCTAAACTCGATAGACTTTGTGAGCGTATTAAATCGAACTGACTTTGTTCAAAGCTTGGGGCTTGCATCACATCTAAAACAAAGTTAAAAAATTCATCAAATTTTTCTTTTTTTGCCACAATTTGGATATGCATACTATTGGCATCGGCTTGGGCAAAAGCTGAACCGCCTGCGGCAATGGATTGATCTGCAATGTCTTGCAAACTATGTTCCTGTGAAGCCCGTAGCAATAAATATGCGGTTAAATCTAGAATTTCACCTTGCTTAAATAAAGTCTGAGCCGTACCTAAATTGACTGAAATAGCGGCATAGGTTTTATCATCACGGGTCGCTGTTGGAAATAATGCATACTTGGCCCCATTTTTTAAACTTCCACGCAGAATCTTTTTTTCATTTTTAATCAAAGACTGTTTGGATTTTTGCACATACTCTGCAACTTCGTGCTGATAACTTTGCACATCTTTTAAAGGGATAACAGGTGCATCTTGCTGATCTAAAGTTTTAGCAACGCTTGAATTATTTTTCGCTGTAAGTGCCTGTTTTTGATCTTCAGGTGTGGGTTGAATTTCGCCAATGACCCGATGTTCTGCGGTAAAAAACTGTTTTAAATGTCGATTCAACTCATCTACATTTAACTGCTGAATATCTTGTAAATCACGCCAATACTGCGTCCAGTCCCCCTGATAAGCCACCGCATAATCACTCAAGCGACCGCCCAAAGCTACTGCATCATTCATAACACTATCAGCTTGATTTTGAATCAGGTTTTTAACCCGTTGTAATTCTGCTGCATCAAAATTCTTGGCCTGCTCGATGCTCTTATTCAAACTAGCTTGTACTTGTTTAGCGTCGTGATTTGGCGCATACAATGCCCCCATCAGCACTAAATTAAAATCTTGATCTAGCCATGTGCTAGATTGCACCATGGTGCTTGTACCTGTTTCCACAAGATTTTGATATAAATGTCCGCTCGGCTGTAAGGTATGCAAATAAGGCGACAACACCAAAGCGGTTTTTAACTTTTCGTCCTTGCCATTTAAATACAAATTAAATTTTGCCAGTTGACTGCCCTTTTGTACGACAAAATTGCGTGGCTGAATTTTTTTGCTGTCCAATAACGGAACTTGCACCTGCTTTGGAATTTGACGTGCTGCAATTGGACTAAAATGCTGATCAATTTGCTTTAACACAGCAGTCTGATCAAACTTACCTGTCATAACCAAAACAGCATTATTCGGTGCATACCAAGTCCGATAAAACTGGTTCAATTCCTGCATTTTAATGGATTGCAGTTCATTTAAATCACCAATCGGTAAGCGTCCAAAATACTGATTCCCATAGGCCGATTTCCACACCTGATCCAACAAAACTGAAAATGGCTGATCCATACGTACTTCACGTTCGCGTTTCACGATCGCAATTTCAGCAGGTACGTATTTTTCTTGCAGCACCAGTTTGTCCATACGTTCAGCTTCTAGAAAAATCATTTCATTAACTGCACGTGTTTCAGGACGAATGATATTGGTATATTTGGTCGAGTAATAATCCGTGCTGGCATTGTGCATTAAGCTGTGTTGATCTAGACGGCGCTGAAACTCCTCTTCGGGCACATTTTTTGTACCTTTAAACGCCAAGTGCTCTAATAAATGTGCTAAACCACCTTTGCCTTGTGGGTCATTGAGTGATCCTGTCAAATACACCATATTCATAAAGACTTTGTTTTCTTTTTGATTAGGTGCAAGAATGACACGTAAACCATTATCTAGTTGATATTCTTGTATATCTTGTTTTGATTTAACTAAAACAGGCTGGGCAAAAACCACACCATTAAATGCTAACACACATAAAGACAAGCTCAAGGTTTTCAAACGTAGCAACATTATTTTTCCGATAAATTTCATTTTATTTTTGACTGCTACAGCGCACAGTCATCACGCATTTTTGCCAAAACAGCTTAACAAGATGTACTTCTTTAAACAGTAAAAATTTGCAAAATTCAGGATTTAAATCAAACAACCAACACACTGCCAAATTGGACTTAAAGCATAATTTCACCCTGTAGATATAACTGGGCATAACCTGAAATTTCAATGCGCTCATGGTCTAGCACACAGCAATACAACACCCCACCACGTTGTGAAGCCTGATAAGCCACCAATTCAGTTTTCCCTAATAGTTCTGCCCAAAGCGGGGCAATTGCTGTATGAATCGAACCTGTTACAGGGTCTTCAGGAATACCCATGACGGGCGCAAAATAACGTGAAACACAGTCATAATCGGCTTGTGAAGATGCTGTAATTGCAACATCAACACTTGAACATGCGGCAGTTAAAGCAGTTCGTAACTGTCCAAGCTGTTTTAATAATTCTAGATTCGGCTGCTCGTCTAGTACATCTTGCACAGATTCATATTCCACAATATAAGCTTGCGCATTCAGATATACATTTTTAAATGGCTTGCTCAGTGCCTGTCGCAAAACTGCAGGATATTCCTTGACTAACTTGGCACGACGGATTGGAAAATTCATGCAGATTTTGCCATCTGGCTGTTGATGTACCGTAAAAATACCCAAATTTTTCACATGAAATTGAATGGTTTTGGCAGCGGTATAGTCCTTAAATATGACAAAGCTACTTGCAAGCGTCGCATGTCCACAAAAATCAACTTCGGTGGTCGGGCTAAACCAGCGGATTTCAAAGTTTTCAGCATCCAACATTTTCACAAATGCGGTTTCTGATAGATTATTTTCCTGTGCAATATGTTGCATCAAGTCATCGTCTAACCATGTATCAAGTAATACAACTGCAGCAGGATTGCCTTTAAATAATGTATGGCTAAAAGCATCGACTTGATAAATTTTCATGGCTAAACGGTTTGTCCTAAAAAAGATAGCATCGACCTAATATAAATAGGCTTGAAACGGAAATGGTTAAAAGATTTGATATTTACACAATATTTGATCTGAAATTAACGTGCACTTGCCTGTAAATATGGATAAGGATTCACTGCTCCTTGCTCACGTACATAAATGCCATAATGCAAATGTGGTGGTGTGTTTTGGGCATTGCCTGTTGTGCCAACAAAACCAATGACTTCTCCAGCCTGTACCCAATCTCCCGCTTGAATGTGTTCGGCATAATCATCAAGGTGCGCATAATAATGCTGGCTTAATGCAGGCCCTGTAATCCAAACAACTTTACCACCCAAACGGTCTAAACCAATTTTATGCACAATGCCATCTGTCGCAGCAATGACGGCTGTACCACGCGCTGCAAAAATATCAGTCCCCTGATGCTTACGGCCTTCGCTGCGGGCTGCACCCCATGTATCTTGTATTTGACCTATATTTACTCCTTTCACGGGAATTTGTAATGGAGTCCCAGCCAGTTCAGTTTGTTGCAATTTCCAGTATAAATACGGGGTTTGAATTCCTGCAGATTCACCAGACACAGGTGGCTGACATGCACTAAGCAAAGCCAACATTGAGAAGATAAGTGAGAGTTTTAAGCACCAACGACCTTGTTGCATAACATCCTAATTTTTATTCATATCAGTTTTATCTTAATTTTATGCACTATAGATGCCTAGCCTGTTTCTGTAATTTTAAATGCACACACTAAAAATAATTGCCAATATGCAATACTTTCTGTTGTTCTTATCGCATAATAGCGACATCCAAACCCACTTTATTTGAGTTTTAATTGGGAAATAATATTTTCCTCATTTTAGACAACTCACTTTATCTCCAATTTGTTGAATTTAAAGAAGCATTTCTTATGAAAATCGTCATCCTGAACAAGCCATATGACGTTCTCTCTCAATTCCGTGAGGATGAAAAACACCTCACCATGTCTGCTTTTGTAGACGACCCTGACTTACGTTTAGCAGGGCGTTTAGATATGGATTCGGAAGGCTTGGTATTCCTAACCGATCATGGCGGCTTAAATCAGTTTATTACCAACCCTGCCAATAAAAAATACAAAACCTACTTGGTACAAGTCGAAGGTGATGTCACAGAAGAAGCTTTAGCACAACTACGCAAAGGTGTAGAGCTTAAAGATGGTATGACTTTACCTGCACAAGCACACAAAGTAGATGAACCAGAATGGTTATGGGAGCGTGATCCACCTGTCCGTTTCCGTGCTTCTGTTCCGACCTCTTGGGTTGAAATCTCAATTTGCGAAGGACGCAACCGTCAAGTACGCCGCATGACTGCTGCTGTTGGTTTTCCAACCCTGCGTTTGATTCGTACTAAAATAGGTTCAATCGACTTGGTACAACTTGGCTTGCAACCTGGTGAAACCAAAGAAATTGAACCGTTGTTGTATCCTGACTTTAAAGATGTCCCTGCGGCAGAGCCATATCGCTCGCGTTCTTATGTGAAAAAACCAGGTGGTACGGGCGGCAAGCCAATGCATCAAAAGAAAAATAAAGATGGTACGCCTAAGAAAAAATCTGGTACGCCACGTATTTGGCAAATGGAAGAAGGTGAAAAACCACGTCGTAAGACCAATGGTACAACACGCCCAAATACCAAAAGCCGTGGACGTCGGGCGCGTTAATGCTTGAGTGCCGCATTAGCTCAACACAAAAAATGGATGCCAAAGCATCCATTTTATTATTGCAGAATTTTAAAATTAACTTCAAATCAACCTTTTAACCACAATTCCACTTTCGCCTGATCTTGCAGTTTTAATTCAACTTCATGTAATTCAGTCTGTGCAGCATTCACTTTAAAGGTCATCAACTCATCACGGCGGAAAGCATGAACAGTATAAGCTGCATCTTGTTTAGCATATTGCTCAAGCGACTTTGTCGTAGCTTTTAAACCATCTATCGCAACAATCACGTCATGTGCAGAAAGCCCTGCTTTTGCAGCCGCACCTTCACGACGCGCAGCTTGGACCAACACCCCTTCAGGCTTATCTGTCAGTTTCAGACCAAATGGCAAAGACTTGTCCTGCTTAAGCTGATACTGAATACCAAATTCAGGCAATAACTGATCTAAAGGCAATTCATCTGTCGTGTTGATTAAATGATGGATTTGCTCTGACCAATCATCTCCTGTCAACTCTTTACATAACTCAAAAATTGTACGCTCATGCACTTGAATGCCCTGTTGCGCATTGGCATATAATTTCTGCATTAAGGCATCTAAACTTGAACCACGTAAACGCAAGCCCAAATCTAAGCACAAAGCAACCAAACAGCCTTTGTTATAGTAGCTGGTTCCTGCATGGTTCGAGTTTTCATCCTGACGATAGAACTTCACCCATGCATCAAAACTTGATTCTGCCACAGTTTGAATCGCACGCCCTGGGTTTTGTAAATAGCGATCAATTTGTGCTTTAAGTAATTCTAAATACGCTGCCTGATCAATCACGCCACTGCGCAATAATAACAAGTCATCGTAATAAGAAGTAAAACCTTCAAAAATCCATAACAGTGAGGTATAGCCTTCTTGATTCAAGTCATAATTAACAAAGTTTTCAGGGCGAATGAATTTGACTAACCAACTATGGAAATACTCATGACTACACAAGCCTAAAAAGCGCTGATAATCTTTAGATGGTTGTTCAGGCTCATTGGCTTTAGGTAAATCATCACGTGGTGTAATCAGGCTAGTACTGTTTGGATGCTCCAAACCACCATAACTATTGCCTGTTGCCATGGTCATAAAGGTATAGTTTTCAAATGGCGCAGAACCAAACATAGCAATTTGTGTAGCGCAGATTTTTTCAATATCTTGCTGCATACGCACAGCGTTCATCGCGTGTTTGCCCGATACCACAAATTCATGTGGAATATCTGCTGCGCTAAAACTAAAACGGGTTTGTTCTGCCAATTCAAATGGCGCATCAATCAATTCTGCATAATTTTTGGCTTTTAAGGTATACCGCCCTTTCACCAAACTTTTTGCAGCCAAACCTGTCGCAAGTTGAAAATGCTTTAATTCATCTGGTAAAAATAATTCGACTTCAACTGCTTTATCTTCCTGACCATCTAAGCCCAAACAAGCACAGGCAGGATTGACATATAAACGGGTCTGATCGACATAAGCGCCACGCACCGACAAATCATAGGCATAAACATCATATTCCACCGTAATCAATTCATGGTCGGTATTGAACAAACGCCATTTATTCTTTGCAAATTTCTGAATTTTGAGGATGCGCCCCGCCTCATCATAAGCACGCACCGACTCAATATGTTTTGAAAATTCACGAATTAAATAACTGCCTGGAATCCAAGTGGGTAATGATAAAACCTGAGTAGGATTAGCCAAAAAACGCACGGTGACATGCATAAGATGCTGACGATAATCGTCAAATTCGATTTGATAATGCAACATAATGGGCAATACAAAATGTATAAATAAGAACTTGGCCACAAGCTTAACATTTTTTTAGCAATTGATGCGTCATCGCCTGATTTGTGGGTATTTTTGGCTAGTCATTCGGCAAAAAAAAGCATAGCATGCCTAAGTCACTCGACACCGATTTTACTGTTTAGACACCATTACAGCACCAACGGACTGGTGTACATAAGGAACTTCTTTGAAACGTGTTATTTATCTGATTGCGCTACTCTGCTGGCTTTGCAGCGCAATCACACATGCCGCATTATTGAATATCCAAGCCGAAAGTGTTGAAGCCGAAGCTTGGGCAATTTTAGACCCACAATCTGGACAAATCATTGCAGAGCACAATAGCCACGTACAACGTGCGCCTGCGTCACTGACCAAAATGATGGTCTCCTATATTGTGCTGAAAGATATTCAGGCAGGTAAATTAAACAAGCATGAAATTTTGACCGCAACACCTGTGGTACAGCAAGTGATGTGGGATGAATCACAAATGTACTTAAAAGCAGGTGAACAAATTTCGGTAGATCAATTGTTGGCTGGGCTAATTATTATGTCTGCCAATGATGCTGCGCTGACTTTGGGTGAGCGTGTTGCAGGTGGTGTACCGCAGTTTATTGCTCGAATGAATCAGGAAGCGCAAGCGCTGGGCATGCAAGACACACTGTTTCAGAATCCATCTGGTGTAACCATGCCAAACCATTATTCTTCTGCGGCAGATATGGCCCGTTTGGCACAAGCCATTGTGACCGAAACACCTGATTATTTGATCTACTCTAAACAGACCAGTTTTACCTACAATCAGCACTATCACCGTGCGACCAATATTTTATTAAAACAAGACCCAAGTGTAGATGGTTTAAAAACAGGTTATACCAAAGCAGCGGGATATAACCTTGCTTTAACCGCAAACCGCCCAACATTAGACAGCGATGCACCTGAACGTCGTTTAGTGGTAGTGGTCATGGGCACCAAAAGCGTTCAAAAACGTGCAGAAGTCGCGCATAAATTGTTAAATTTAGCCTATAGCTACACCCGTAACGAGCTTGCAATTAAACCTAAACAAATGATTGCTGAACTTCCTGTCGTAAAATCGACATTACGCATGTTTAAAATTGAAAGCAGCCAACCAAAGTTTGTGACAACATCTTTATACGAACGTGCGGATGCGATTGATTTAGCAGCATTTGACCAAAACACTTTGCGTCTACAAATGGCAACAGCAGATGGCCTGTTACATAGTATTGAGCCCGCTCAACGGACTCAAACCCACTTGAACATTGAGTTGTCAGAAAAGTTACTGACAGCCCCGCTTGAGCAAGTTATGAAGTTAGCAACGGTGCATGTCTATCAAAATAATCAATTGATTAATAGCTTTGCAATTGAAGAACAAGTGCAAATTGCAGAAGCCAATATTTTTGAACGTATTATGATGTGGTTTGGAAACTTGTTTAATTTCTTTGGGCAGCAAACTACAGAAGATCAACACACTTCTCTGGGCTAGAACCAAAGCATCACTAAATTTTAATATAGTGAAGATGGGCCATGCCCCATCTTTTCTATTGTCATCTACACATTACAAAAAGCTGGCAGAATCAGTTGCAGCGAAAAACCGTAAAAATTTGCAGACTTGCATATTTTTGCATTGAAATAATAAACTTTGCCCTTATTAATTAAAAAATGTCATAAAAAACTTGGAAAAGTGAAGAATTTGCAGAAATGTCTATAACAAATTCCACATTTCACTTTATGATGTACCCTTAAAAAATTGAATGGATCAATAACATGACTGCTATTGCAAATGACCTCGTGGTTTCTTTCCACTACACATTGACTAACGCAGAGGGCGAAACTCTCGACAAATCTCAAGGTGAACCACTTGCCTATTTGCATGGTGCAGGTAACATCATCCCTGGTTTAGAAAAAGCGTTAGAAGGTAAAACAGTAGGCGAAAAATTTACTGTAAACGTACCTGCTGCTGAAGGTTATGGCGAATACAACCCAGACCTAGTTCAAGAAGTTCCTGCACAAATGTTCCAAGGTGTAGACAACATCCAACCTGGTATGCAATTCCAAGCGCAAACTGATGATGGCGTTCAAATTGTAACTGTAAAAGCGGTTGAAGGTGACAACGTTGTTGTAGATGCAAACTTCCCACTTGCTGGTCAAGATTTAACTTTTGAAGTTGAAATCGTTGAAATCCGTGAAGCTTCTCAAGAAGAATTAGATCACGGTCACGTACACGGTGCGGGTGGTCATCACCACTAAGATCATCTGATCAAATGAAAAGGCAAAGTTATATAACTTTGCCTTTTTGTTTTTATTTTGGAAAGTAATCTTCAAGTCTTATCATTATTATTCTGCGCTATACATTGCCGATTTATTGAGCAAACAAACTTTTTTCATTGAACACAAGGCTGCACAGCCATGCTTATAATGAGACAACATTTCAGCCCACCGCAAGCATATTTTCCATGCGCAGCTATAATTTAGTTTGGTTCCGACAAGATTTAAGAATTTCAGATCACAGTGCGCTTTGGCATGCGAGTCAAAATGCGCCATGTATTGGTTTGGTGGTTCTGTCTCCACAGCAACACCTCTTGCATGATGATGCGTCTATAAAAATTGACTTTTATTTGCGTCAGTTACAAGCCTTAAAAAACCAGTTAGCACAGCTAAATATTCCCCTTATTATCCAAACTGTTCCACTTTGGTCAGATATTCCAACTGCTGTAAGCCAACTCTGCACACAATTGAGTACCTCACACCCCATACAAAACATATATGCCAATATTGAATTGGGCGTAAATGAGTTAAAACGTGACTTACAACTACAACAGACCCTGAACAAGCAAGGGCTGGATTTAATCCTCTACCATGATCGTACGCTTTTCCCTGTAGGCAGTGTGCGCAATCAGAGCATGAAACCCTATCAGATATTTAGCGCATTTAAAAAGTATGCATATCAGCTATTAAGTTTGGCTATACCACGCTGCTTCCCATCACCAAAGCCACAAATCGCAATTAAATTACCTTCTGAATATGAATCGACTGTTCCCAATTTAGAAACTTGGGGATGGGCTGCCGTTCCACAAAAACAGCAAAATTTATGGGCAGTTACGGAACAACATGCGCAGCAATTGTTGGATGATTTTGTGCATCAGCACATGCAAGATTATCAGCAACAGCGTGATTTTCCTGCACGGTCAGGCACAAGTCGGCTCTCTGCTTATTTAAATTGTGGGATTTTATCTATTCGGCAGTGTCTGGCTGCGGTTTTTGCTTCGTCGCAAGGTCATTTTCATCTGGAAAATATTGGGCAACAAACTTGGTTAGATGAATTACTTTGGCGTGAGTTTTATCAACATATTTTGTTTGATTATCCCAAAGTTTCCCAACGCCAACCTTTTAAAGACCAGACTGCACAAATTGTGTGGCGTAATGATCCAGCAGGTTTAGCGGCATGGCAACAAGGACAAACAGGTATCCCAATTGTAGATGCAGGAATGCGGCAACTCCTGCATACAGGCTGGATGCACAATCGGGTCAGAATGATTACTGCAATGTTTCTATGCAAGAATTTGTTGATTGACTGGCGCTTAGGCGAACAGTGGTTTATGCAGCATTTGATTGATGGTGATTTAGCTGCCAATAATGGTGGTTGGCAATGGTGCGCCTCGACAGGGACAGATGCTGTGCCCTATTTTCGGATTTTCAACCCTGTAAGCCAGTCCCAAAAGTTTGACCCACAGGGAGATTATATTCGCAGCTGGTTACCTGAACTGGCACATTTAGATGCCAAACACATTCACGAACCTTATGCGAAAAATCCAAATTTAAAACTGAATTATCCTCAGCCGATAGTAGATTTAAAACAGAGTCGTCTGCGCGCGATTGAGGCATTTAAACAGTTATAGGCGAAATGCAGATTGAATCAACACTCCCATCAGCTAAACTTTAGCCATGATGGGAGTTTTAAGAATTAAACCGACAGTTTAGGCCGCCTGTTCATCACGTTTAAAGACCAGTTCACCTTTTAATGAGCTGTCTGCATCGAAATAATAACCTTCACTATTGAATGCTTTTAAGTCTTCTGCGCGTTCTAATTTATTCTCGATGATAAAACGCGCCATCAAACCACGGGCTTTTTTGGCATAAAAACTAATGACTTTGTATTTGCCATTTTTCTGATCTAGAAATACTGGCTTAATAATTTCAGCCTGAATTTTTGTTTCCTGAACGGCTTTATAGTATTCATCTGAAGCCAAATTCACCAATAGATCAGACTGACTTTGCGTTAAATCTTGATTAATCAAATTGGTGATAATCTCACCCCAGAAATGATATAGATTTTCACCACGTGCATTATGCAATTTAGTGCCCATTTCCAAGCGGTACGGCATCATTAAATCTAAAGGACGCAATAAACCATATAGCCCCGAAAGCATACGCAAATGTTGTTGGGCAAACTCAATATCTGCAGGAGACAGACTATAGGCATCTAAACCTGTATACACATCCCCTTTAAAGGCAAACATGGCTTGACGCGCATTGGCAAGATCAAATTCTGCTTGCCAGTCACGAAAACGCTCAACATTCAAAGTGGCAATTTTTTCACTCACGCTCATTAAACTGGCAATTTCAGTCGCTGATAGTTTACGTGCCACATCAATTAATTCTTGTGAATGTTCAAGTAATCTAGGTTGAGTATATACATCGCTAGGTAATGCAGTTTCGTAATCTAAAGTCTTGGCTGGAGAAATTAAAGCGAGCATAAACCACCTAAATAAAAAATACAGAGCTCACTATAGCAGCAGCACAAGGCAAACTCCAATGTGTGTTTTTGCTTAACTGCATCGGAAAAAGTTTTCTTAAAAATATTTTTTAAGTCGCTGTAACTTAGGCGATGTTTAATTTTATTATTCTCTGGGCAATAAAAAACCCACTTAACTCTCCCAAATTAAGCGGGTTAAAATCAGGTTGTTATGTTGTATTTTTCTTGCTGCTCAATATACGGTTAGGATGTGTCAATTAGATGACATATCATTTAAAAAATGAATAATTTTGATTTATAAATCAAGTATAAATTTTAAATGACTCATTTGCATCTACATTGTTTTAACCTTTCCATTCAAACTCGCTAAATGAATGATCTTCTTTCAGGGTGTTTTCTACTGCTTGCGCCAATTGATTTAGCAAGCTTTGCTCAGTAATACGCTCTAGCCAGTCTTGCTCTTCATTTGGGTATGAGGTAATTACACAAACCAAATGCCCATCTTCATCACGGCTTTGACAGTTTACTGCCAATGGTAAAGCGTATTCATCTACACTCACTGCCACCTGCGCACCGCTTTGTGGCAAAGTCTGAAAACCATATTGGGATAAATTCTGTGAAAGTAAATTTGCAACATAATTCTGTGCCAAGGTGCAATCTTGTAACTCTTGTTTATTTTCACAATTCGCCATAAATTTTAATTTGCGCATGCTCAGACCCAAAGGCTTTTTTCTTGTATGGGTTTAGCATAAGCAATAAAACGCAAACAGCCAAGCAAAAGCTTGGCTGTTTCAGCATAAAGTATAGGGTTTGTGATGCTTCATCTCATCCCCTATATCACTTTGGCTTATTCTGTTACTTGAATATTTAAACCCGCCACGCCAGCAAGTTCAGTAAAGGTTGGGAAACTGGTCGCAACAGTTTCTGTACCGACAATTTTAATTTCACCTGAGGTACGCAAACCTGCCATAGAGAAACTCATGGCAATACGGTGGTCATGATGTGATTCAATTTCACCGCCAGTAAATACTGGTGACCAGTCGCCTGCTTTACCTTTACCCTGAATGATAATGCCATCTTCAGTTGGTGTGCAGTCAATACCCATAGTTTTTAAACCATCTGCCATAACTTGAATACGGTCAGATTCTTTCACGCGCAATTCTGCAGCACCTGTCAGTACAGTTTCACCTTCGGCACATGCTGCTGCAATGAACAATGCTGGAAATTCATCAATTGCTAAAGGGA
The DNA here is from genome assembly GCF_012371315.1 of Acinetobacter sp. A1. Lineage (NCBI taxonomy): Bacteria > Pseudomonadati > Pseudomonadota > Gammaproteobacteria > Moraxellales > Moraxellaceae > Acinetobacter > Acinetobacter sp. A1. The sequence goes on along the minus strand of NZ_JAAZQY010000019.1, from coordinate 14,810 downwards.
CTTGATCTTCAGGAACATGAATACCTTTTAAAGTACGTGAACCACGAATACGAATATCTGCAATAGGTTCACCGCCTGCAATGCGCTCATTTTCTACACTTAAGTCCGCACCCATTTGTTTCAGAATTTCAATTACACCAGTACGGGTTGGGTTAATCCCCACCGCTTCCAAGGTGACATCTGAATTTTCTGTAATGGCAGCACCCACCATAAAGAACGCAGCAGAGGAAATATCGGATGGTACTTGAATATTAGTGCCAACTAATTTACCGCCACCTTGCAATGAAATACGGTTGCCTTCTGTTTTCACTTCATAGCCAAATGCACGCAACATACGCTCTGTATGGTCACGGGTTGGTTCAGGTTCAGTCACTGACGTTTCGCCTTCTGCCCAAAGTCCTGCCAGTAAAATACCTGACTTCACTTGCGCAGATGCCATTGGCAAGTCATATTGAATGCCTTTCAGTGCTTGCGCACCTGTAATAGATACAGGCGGTGTTCCACGTTCACCCGTCGTTTGAATTTGAGCACCCATTTCACGTAATGGTTTTGCAATACGTTCCATTGGTCGCTTGGTCAATGACGCATCACCAGTCATAACAGAGTCAAACTGCTGCGCAGATAACATACCTGCTAACAAGCGCATTGAGGTGCCTGAGTTGCCCATATAAATTGCGCCTGCAGGTGCTTTTAAACCTTGCATGCCCACCCCATGAATAGTGACTTCACCATTTTTAGGGCCTTCAATGCTTACACCCATATCACGGAATGCTTGCAAAGTCGCTAAAGCATCTTCACCTTCAAGGAAACCTGTCACATGCGTAGTGCCTTCAGCAATGGCACCAAACATAATTGAACGATGTGACACAGATTTGTCACCCGGTACGGTAAATTTACCTTGGAAAGTCTTAGCACCCGGCAAAATCGTAAATTGTTGTGTCACGTTATTGTTCTCCATAAAAGGTTTCTTGGCGAGCATGTAGTTAAAATGCTGTCGTGCCGCTTGCGCATGTCCTAGCAAGCCCATTAAAGCATGCGAGTCTTCTTGTTCAATCAATTGGCGAATAATCTCAAGTTGACTTTCAAAGCCATCCACCGCTTTTAACAGTGCAGTTTTATTGGCAAAGAAAATGTCATGCCACATTTGCGGATCACTGGCAGCAATACGAGAGAAGTCACGAAAGCCTCCCGCAGCATAACGGAAAATGTCTAAATTATCTTCCCGATTTGCCAATTGTTCGACCAAATTAAAGGCCATTAAATGGGGAAGATGACTGGTATATGCCAAGACTTCATCGTGCTTTTCCACATCCATGCAAATGACTTCAGCTTTGGCGCTTTCCCACATTTGAATCAGTTTGCTGACTGCCCATGACGCACTACTAGGTAAAGGAGTCAAAATCACTTTGTGGTTGGCAAATAGATCAACCTTACCTGCATGCACACCTGTATGTTCTGCCCCTGCTATTGGATGACCAGGGACAAAACCTTCAGGTAAGTTATCACCAAATACGGCTTTGGCTGCAGCCACTACACTACCTTTGGTGCTACCAACATCGGTCAGAATCACGTGATCTGCCAAATAAGGCTGAATCTGTCGTAAGACTTTTTCTGTCGCTTGTACAGGCAATGCCAACACCACCAAATCTGCACCCTGTACGGCCTCTACAGGATTATTAAAACCTTGTTCAATCAACCCTAATTCTAAAGCATCCTGTAAGGTCTTTTCAGAGCGGGTCGAAGCAACAATATGCTGAGTTAAATTTTCTGCCAGCATTACACGTGCCAAACTCGAGCCAATAAGCCCGAGTCCGATAAATGCAACTTTTTCAAACAATGGTTGCGCCATGTTTTATGCCTTTGCTTCCTTGCCCAATACTTTTGCTAATGCACGTAGGAACTTGGCATTTTCTGCTTCTGTACCAATTGAAACACGTAAATGCGTTGTAATACCTACAGGACGAACAATCACGCCTTCTTTCAATAAAGCATTAAATGTTTGACCTGGATCAGCCTCTACATCAACCAAAATAAAGTTAGCACGTGAAGGCACATAATTTAAGCCCAATGCTTTAAAGCCTGCTTCTAATTGCGCCATACCAGCTTTATTGCTAATACGAGATTTTTCAATAAAATCTTCATCTTGTAATGCAGCAACTGCGGCCACCATTGCCAAATGGTTAACGTTAAATGGCTGACGAATACGGTTTAAATAGTCAGTCACTTCTGCCGATGCCAATGCAAAACCAACACGCAATGCAGCCAAACCATAACATTTAGATAAGGTGCGGCTCACGATAAGGTTCGGATATTGCTCAAGGAATTTCAGGCTGTTGAAGTTTTCTGGGAAATATTCCACATAGGCTTCATCAAGTACCACAATCACCCGTGCAGGAACTTTTTGCATAAAGGCTTCAAATTCAGCCTCTTCAAACCAAGTACCTGTTGGATTATTTGGGTTCGCAATAAAAATTAATTTAGTGTTGTCTTGAATTGCTGCAGCCATTGCATCTAAGTCATGTGAAAAACCTTTGGCAGGTACTTCAATGGCTTGTGCATTAATCGCTTGCGTTACCAAGGCATAGACTGCAAAAGCATGCTGACTATACAAAACTGAATCTTTGTCTGAAACGAATGCACGAGCAAACATTTCAAGCAAGTCATTTGAACCATTACCTAAAGTAATTCGGTCATGTGCAAAACCAAACTGTTTTTGAATTTGGTCTTTTAAAATAAAACCACCACCATCTGGATAGCGACCAATTTCTGCAATTTCAGCCGCTACAGCTTCTTTAACTTTGTCTGAACAGCCCAATGGGTTTTCATTCGATGCAAGTTTGACGATATCTGTAATCCCTAGCTCACGCTCAAGTTCACTGATTGGTTTACCTGGTTGATAAGGCTTTAACTTCGAGATACCTTCATTGGCTGGGACAAACGACATTTTACACTTCCAGTAGACTAGGTGATGGAGGTGGTGCGCATCATGAAATGCACACCAACAAATTAAATACGGTTATAGCACTGCAGCAGGATATGAACCCAAGACACGAATTTCTTTTACCAATGGGCGAATTTCTTCAATCGCTGCACGTACATTGTCTTGATCGACATGCCCTTCTAAATCAATAAAGAACACATACGACCATTTTTCAGGTAAAGCAGGACGGGTTTCAATACTGGTCAGGCTAATATTGTGCTTCGCAAATGGTGCAAGAATTTCAAGCAAGGCACCTGCACGGTCGTGCGCAGACACTAACAATGAAGTTTTGTCATTGCCACTTTGTGGAACTTTCTCACGACCAATCACCAAAAAACGTGTGGTATTTTCAGGGTTATCTTCAATATTGCTATGCAAAGTTTCGAGTTCGTAAATGCTAGCTGCAATTTCAGAAGCAATAGCAGCAGAATGCCATTCATTGCGAATACGGCGTGCTGCTTCTGCATTTGAGCTAAGTGCTACACGTTCAACGCCCGGATAATGCACATCTAACCACTTACGGCATTGAGCTAAAGTTTGCTGATGTGCATAAATTTGTTTAATGCTGTCTTTGCGGGTATTTTCAGACACAAGGAATTGGTGATGAATACGCAACTCCACCTCACCAATGACATTTAATGGTGAAGATTTAAAACAATCTAGCGTGTGGTTTACCACACCTTCAGATGAGTTTTCGACAGGTACTAAGCCATAGTGTGCACTGCCTGCTTCCACTTCACGGAATACTTCATCAATGGTAGGAAGCGGACGCACTATCGCATCCTGACCAAAATGTTTAAGTACGGCAGAATGTGTATAAGTGCCAATTGGACCCAAGAACGCAATACTTTGTGGCGCTTCTAGCGCCAAACATGCCGACATAATTTCACGGAATAAACGTGCCATGGTCACATCAGACAACGGCCCTTCGTTGCGTTCCATAACATTACGTAAAACTTGTGCTTCACGTTCAGGACGGTAAAACAACGGATTCTCTTCTGCTGCAAATTTTGCTTTCGCCACCGCCTCTGCAAGTCGTGCCCGACGGTTAATCAGCTGTTGAATCTGTTGGTCTACAGAGTCAATATCTTCACGGATTTTAGCGAGATCAAGAGAAGTCGTTGTGTTCTGATCGTCTTGGATCATTGTTATGTCGCCCTTCATAAACATTTTGCAAATAGTATAACAATAGTTAGCTTTCAAATGTTGCGCAATACAACTTTCAGTGTTTCAGATTTAAAAACATACAGTTGATCAAAGCATCACCAATCTCTTAAATACATGATGGGTATAAGTGATAACTGACTTAGTTATTTGCCCGATTATTTTAACCTGCTCCAAACTTAGTTTGAGTGTAAATAGCAATTAGCTGATTGCTTTTAAGTCTGAATATAAAAAGAGCCAGCACAGGGCTGACTCTCCGTTTAAATTTTTCGGCTTGATATCAAAAATAGATGTTCCGACTTAACGTCCTAATAAACTACGTGCCACAATTTCTTTCATAATTTCATTGGTTCCACCGTAAATCCGCTGGATACGCGCATCCACAAAGAAACGTGAAATCGGATACTCAGTCATATAGCCATAGCCTCCGAACAGTTGTAATAATTGATCGGCTATTTTCATTTGCATGTCTGTTGAAAAGCTTTTGAGCGCAGCTGCGGTTTCTACATCGAGTTTGCCTTGCATATACAATTCGACGTTTTGATTATAAAAAGCAGCTGTTGCCAATTCATCAATTTTGGCCTGCGCCAATACAAAGCGAGAGTTCTGGAACTGTCCAATCGCTTGTCCAAAAGCCTGACGCTCTTGCACATATTGTGTGGTTACATCAATCGAGCCGCGAATTGCGCCTAATGCTGTCGCTGCAATAGCAGTACGCTCACGTGGCAATTCCTGCATTAAATAGGCAAAACCTTGCCCTGCCTGACCCAACAATTGATTTTTTGGCACTTTAACATTGTCAAAAAATAGCTCTGACGTGTCTTGTGAATGCAAACCAATTTTTTCCAGATTGGTTCCTTTTTTAAAGCCATCTAAATGCGTATCGACCAACATCAGCGATACACCTTTGGCACGTGCTTGTGGATCAGTTTTTACAGCGAGAACCACTAAGTCTGCATGCTGACCATTAGAAATAAATGTCTTGGAGCCATTTAAAACATAATACTCATCTTGCAAAATGGCATTGGTACGCATGGCCTGTAAGTCAGAACCTGCACCTGGTTCAGTCATACCAATTGCGCCAACCACCTCACCCGACACCATGCGTGGCAACCAGTATTGTTTTTGCTCTTCTGTACCAATATGCAAAATATACGGCGCAGCAATTTCAGAGTGACAAGAAATACCTGTAGACAGTGCGCTATAGCCTGCACGTGCTGATTCTTCGACTAACATTAAAGAATAATGTGTCGGCACGCCATAACCGCCATATTCTTCTGGCACATCAATACATAAAAAACCATTTTCACCGAGCAAATTCCAGACACTGCGCGGCATGATGCCTTCGCGTTCCCACGTTGCATAATGCGGTGCAATATGTTCCTGCATAAAACGGCGAAAGTTATCTCTAAATAATTCTAAATCTGCATCATAAGCCAGCATATAACATCCTTGGTTTTTCAATTGTTGTTTTCAATCCATCCCATGCTATGCATTTTTAACCTAGCTGTCATGCATTATTGTGCGCACTTATATTACTTTGCAGTCAAACTTTAATGCACAGCGCAAATGCTCACTTAAACTTATAGCCAACGCTGTGAATAATGCTGCAAACTGTTGCCGAAGTTTATACACTAAGGTCATTGTGAAATTTCAAATGAAAGACGTATGAACCCGCTTATGCTAAATACAAACCCAAATAAAAGAAATATTTATAAAGATGCAGAACATCCTTTTGCACAATTTATCCGTATTATTGGTAAAGGCAAAACAGGCGCACGTTCACTAACCTATGATGAAGCCTATCAAGCCTTTGGCATGATTTTGCGCAATGAAGTGCTCGATGTGCAATTGGGAGCTTTTTTAATGCTGCTGCGTGTAAAAGAAGAATCGGTAGATGAATTGGCAGGCTTTGTCCAAGCGACTCGTGATCAGTTGCAATTTAAACCACTACACGTCGATTTAGATTGGTCTTCTTATGCAGGTAAACGCAAACATTATCCGTGGTTTTTATTGGCGGCACTGACTTTGGCAAAGCATGGCTATAAAGTAGTCATGCATGGCGCTTCTGGGCACACCATTAACCGCTTATATACCGAACAAGCACTGCAATATTTAGGTTTCCCCATTTGCGAAAACGACCTACAAGTTGAGGAGCAATTGGCACAACGCAATTTTGCCTATTTGCCGCTACATGCCATTTCACCCATTTTGAGTGATCTTATCAACTTACGCAATGTCATGGGTTTGCGCTCGCCAATTCATACCCTTGCTCGGCTGATCAATCCATTTAATGCCAAAGCCACGATGCAGGCTATTTTCCATCCTGCTTACCGCAGTTCACATCAACAAGCGGCATTTCAGCTAGGTTATCAAAACAGTGCGGTCATTAAAGGTGAAGGTGGTGAATTTGAACGCAATCCAGATGCCAGAACTTTAATTTGTGGTATTAAGAATGGCACCTTATATGAGCACGAACTACCTAAATTGACCGATAGCCGCAGCCCTGTAGAAGAAGAACTAGATTTGGCTGTTTTGAAAGCGGTGTGGTTAGGTCAGCAACCGCATGAATATGGTGAAATTGCAGTGACTGAAACCATGGGCATTGCTTTATACACCATGGGCGTTTGTGACGATTATGATGCAGCAATGCAAACCGCACAGCAGCTTTGGCAAAATCGCCATCACTAAAACCCAAAACTTTGCTAAAAATACGGCAATAAAAAAGACACCTTCAGAGGTGTCTTTTTGCGCTTTCAATTCTAAATTAAAAGTTACATGGCGTGATTTAAACAAAACGAATAGGTTTAAATTCCTCATGCTTGTGATGATCGTCATCACATTGCTCGCCTTCTTCTTTAGTGCCACGGTCAATATAGCCACTGCGCTCGGTTTCAGGCAGGTTTTTCATTTCCCATGCATATACCGCTTGCATGCAAATTTCACGTTGCTCCTTGGTCAAAGCAACGCCATTTGGCCATTTACCAATTTCAACTGCCGTTTTTAAACGTCCAACAATTTCAGGATCGAGTACGGCAAGCATTTGTTCAATATTCATCATTCATCCTGCTGTTGCATTGATTCAAAATCTTGGTTCCATCCTAACTTGGTACGACATGCCATATAAAAGTCATAACCAGGTGGATGTAATAAATTCAATTTATAAGGATGTTTGCGGATATGCAAACTATCTCCAACATTTAATGAAACACTATGTTGACCATCGGCACTGACCATTGGCAACACACGGTTTTCACGAATCTGGATTTTAATTTCACTGTGTCCGCCCACCACAATTGGACGCGAAGACAACGTATGTGGATGCATAGGCACCAACGCAATTGCATCCATGCTTGGATGTACAATTGGCCCACCACCCGACAAAGCATAAGCGGTTGAACCTGTAGGGGTTGAAACAATTAGACCATCACTATGCTGACGGTAGACATACTGCCCATCAATGTTCAGCTCAAAGTCAATCATGTGCACAGACTTGCCCGAATGCAGCACCACATCATTTAAAGCAATCGCTTCATAAATGATTTCGCCTTTAGAGCGCACTTCCATTTCCAGTAAAAAACGACGGTCTGACTGGAAGTGACCTTGTAACACTTGATCTAATTTAAAAATAACTTCAGTCGGTTTAATATCGGTCAAGAAACCTAAACGACCACGGTTCACACCAATCACAGGCGTATTGTATTTGACCAGTGCCCGTGCTGCATGCAGTAATGAACCATCGCCACCCACCACAATCACCAAATCAACCACTTCCCCCAATAAAGCACGGCTAACGGTTTGTGTGTTGGCATAAGGCACAAGTTCAGCAGTTTCAGAATCAAAAACGGGATGCAAGCCCAAGCCTAAAATATGATCATGGATCAGACATAAAGTTTCTACGACAGAATATTTGTCTGGACGACCAATCAGTCCAATGTTCCGAAAGTTCTTATGTGAGAGTTGCACCTGCGATATCGCTCCGCTACGATTCGATGCCTATAATAGCACTAACCCGATTGATTTAAAAAAACTTTAAAACTACATTTTACGGCCTATTTTATGACGTAATTTTCTGTTCAGTCACAGATTAATTATTGCAAATTCAGTAAAAGCTTCGCATGATTAGCAAAATTTATCAGGATCTTATCGCGATTTATGAAGTCTGAGCGTGGCATAGGCATAATTACATTACTATTTTGCATTATCGTTATTGGTGGGTTTATTGCATTTAGTATCTACTTGATTCGTCTAGATAATATTGTCAGAGACAAATTCGAGGGACAACGATGGGATATTCCAGCCAAGGTATTTGCACGCCCATTAGAAGTGTATAGCAATGCACCTGTGAGTCAGACTGACTTTACGCAAGAACTAAAACTGCTGGGTTATAAAAATACGGATAATTACGCCAAAACAGGCAGTTATGTCACAGATGGCAATACCTTATTTGTGCATACCCGTGGTTTTGACTTTGGCGATAGTGTCGAACCTGAACAAGTACTAAAAGTAAGTTTTGCCAATAACCAAATTAGCGAAGTGAGTGCCACCAAACCGTCTAATACAGGTATTGCACGCTTAGAACCTATGCTGATTGGCGGGATTTATCCGCAGCACAATGAAGACCGTGTCCTGATTAAACTCAATAAAGTACCAAAACCTTTAATTGAAGCGTTAATTGCCACTGAAGATCGTAATTTTTATCAACACCACGGGGTTTCAATTCGTGGTACTGCACGTGCCATTGTCAGCAACGTCACTGGCGGAAAGCGTCAGGGTGGTTCTACACTCACCCAACAGTTGGTGAAAAACTTTTATTTAAGCCCAGAACGTACTTTAAAACGTAAAGCCAATGAAGCACTTATGGCTATGCTTATTGAGCTGCATTACAACAAAGATGAAATTTTAGAAGCCTATTTAAATGAAGTAAATTTAGGCCAAAATGGTAACTATTCAATCAATGGTTATGGCTTGGCTTCGCAATTCTATTTTGGGATGCCATTACGTGAACTGAATATTTCACAACAAGCTTTTTTGGTCGGTTTGGTACAAGGCCCTTCTTTATATAATCCGTGGCGTAACCCAGAAGCTGCAAAAAAACGCCGTGACATTGTTTTAAATAATATGTTGGTGATGGGTTATTTAAACCAAGAACAATATGAAAAAGAAACTGCACGTCCATTAAATGTCATTGCAAAACCAACCTTAGGCCCTGCCCGCTTCCCAGACTTTTTGGATATTGTGCGTCGTCAATTGCGTACCGAATACCAAGAAGGTGACTTGACCAATCAAGGTTTGCGGATTTTTACCACGCTTGATCCAATTGCCCAAACCAATGTGCAAAGTGCGTTTAAAGCTTCGGTTGAGCGTTTAAGCAAAATCAATCCAAAACGATTAAAAGACCTACAAGGTGCGGTGCTGATTTCTCATCCTGAAAATGGTGAATTGGTGGCAGCTGTGGGTTCAACTCAAGATTTCACAGGCTTTAACCGTGCATTAGATGCCAAACGTCAGGTTGGTTCATTACTCAAACCTGTGATTTATTTGAGTGCTATTGAGTCCGGGCGTTATAACTGGGCCAGCCCTGTAGAAGACAGCCACATCAGTATCCCAATTGATGGTAAGTCTTGGACACCACGTAATTACAGTGGCAGTGATCATGGTATTGTGTCTATGTCTCAAGCGCTCTCTCAGTCTTATAACCTGTCTGCAGTGCGCTTGGGTCAAGAGTTTGGACTCTCTACTTTCCGCAATCACCTGATCAAATTTGGTGTACCGAGTGATGCAGTTCCACAATACCCATCTATTTTCTTGGGTGCGGTAGATTTATCACCTATGCAAGTCATGGATATATACGGCAACTTTGCCACAGGTGGCTTCAAATATCCGACCAAAGCCATTCGTTCAGTGGTCGATGCCAATGGGCGTTTATTAGATCGTTACGGCTTAACCGTACAACAAACCATTGACCCATCGGCAGCCTATATTTTGAATTATGGCTTACAGCAAGTCATGAGCTCAGGTACTGGTCGCTCGGCATATAACAGCTTATCCACCGATTTAAAATTGGCAGGCAAATCAGGCACCACCAATGATACCCGTGACTCATGGTTTGCAGGTTATTCTGGCAACTATTTAGCGGTGGTTTGGTTAGGTTTAGATGACAACAAAGTCACTGGATTAACAGGTTCATCGGGTGCACTGCCAGTGTGGGCCAATGTGATGCAGCAATTGCGTCAAAAGCCAGTTAATTTACGTCAAACCGAGCAAATTCAATGGCACTGGATTGACCGCAGTTCTGGGCATCTATCTGCACAAGGCTGTGAAGGTGCAATGTATATTCCTGTGAATCGTAACAATGTACCACGACAGGCAACAGCATGTGGTATGCCACATTATCAGGTCGAGCCTATTTACCAACCCGATACCGAAACTCACCAAGCTACACCTGAAACGGACGACAGTATCGAGAATTATATCCGTGAAACTGAATCTGAATTTGATGACAATGCTGAAGGACGTGTCATCTCTAGCGGTAGTTATATCAATTAACACTTGAGGATATAGGTCATTGGGTCTTATGAAATTACATTTTACAGGTAAAACTTTTTTCAGCGCACTGTTGCTCGGTTCACTGAGTTTAATTGTGGGCTGTCAAAGTCTGCCTGAATCAACTCCTGCTCAGCCAACACCAGAAAAACCTAAAACGGTGACGACACCCGAGGGTGTGGTCATTCGACCTTATGAACGTGAAGAAATTAAACGTCAATCTCTGCAAGTGGTGGTGCCACAACAGAAGGTACAACAAAAGTTAGAAGATGGTCGCAGTTTACCTGCTTTTAAAAAGTTAATGCAGCAAACCCAAACGGCGTATAAACAAGGGCAATTTAATCAGGCTGAAACTGCAGCCTTACAAGCACAGCGTCTTGCTCCACAAGCGGCTGAAACTTATTTATATTTGGCTTTAATCGCCAATCAAAAAAACCAACCCGCCAATGCCGAAGCGTTGGCACGTCGCGGTTTGACTTATGCACAAAGTGATGCCATGAAGCGCCAATTGTGGCTGGTGATTCAAAAAGCTGCACAAAAACAAAATAATGCGAAAAGCCTAGCGCAAGCCCAACAGGCTTTAAAGAATTTGTAATGACAAGTGCATGAGCAAAATTTAGAAAATCGCTGAGTTAGACCACATCAGCGATTTTTTTGTTTGGGAATCAAAAGATCAAATAAAACGCACGCCCGCAATACCATAGGCATGGTGTTGCTCTGCCACGGCGAGATCATCCTGCGTTAAGCCCCCCAAAGCAAACACGGGAATATCGACAAGTTCGGTAATCTGTTGGAATTTTTCCCACCCTAAAGCAGTTGCATCTGTATGGGTAGCCGTTGGTAGAACGGGGCTAAGTAAAATTGCTTCACAGCCAATCTGCTGTGCATGCTGTGCCGAAACAATATCATGGCACGCTGCAATATAGCGCAGACCAACTTTTAAATCGCCTTTTTGTAATTGCATCAGTTGAGATTGTTTAAGATGAATCGCAGCGACTGCTTGCTGCTGCATCGGATTAAGCTGCTTCCATAATTCCAAATTAATAATCACCTGCCCCAATTGTTCAACGCAGTATTGGATCAACTCCATTTTCTGCTCAGCTGTTGGCTCGACTCGCCAATACAGTAATTTTTCTTTTGGTAAGCTGCTTAAAAGGCTTAAATCTTCACTAATTTTAATAGCTTTTGGCCAAACTAGCCGCTGTAGAATTGCACGGTTGGCTTGAGGGAAATTCAAATCTAATAACTGTGAGCGGCTAAACCAAGCCCAAGGCACTTGAATATCCTTTAATAAAGCAGTGGGTACTGCAGCATGAAAGATGTGTAAATTGACAATCACATCGTCATATTCATGGCAAATCACATCAAAGTCATGCCAATGCTGAAGTCCAATGCCTACTTCTTCAAATACCTCACGACGGCAAGCCGCTACAGGGCTTTCACCTGCTTCCACTTTACCACCTGGAAATTCATGCTTATTGCCTTGATGCTGTTTGGCTTCCCGCCATCCAACCAAAACTTTATTTTGGTGAAAAAGTAAGGCTATTGCCACATGAATAGTTGGCTTGAACATGAATCTCATTCCTTCTGTAATGCAGCATATTTCGGTAGGCATTACCGATTTTATAAATTCTACAATAATTCGTTGACAGGTTTACATGATAATGATTATCATTTAAAACAATTCTTACACACCACGGAGTATAACAATGAATGCCCCATTTCGCTTTTTTTCAGGTCATTCCGACACTCAGCATGCCTTACCTATGTTACATTCAAATAACTTATTTGCGCTAGGACGTGAAATTCGTATTCTGCATGCGGGCGAAGAGTATCGTTTGCGTTTAACCCGCAACAATCGCCTTATTCTCACAAAATAACAAAAATAACTAATACAACAATAAACGTGGGAACAGCAGTATGAATCAGCGCATACTGCTTTTTTGCGCTGAAGGATTTATTTTTTAGATCAATTTTAAAAACTAACGAGGCCTTTTAATTATTTTTAGGCAGTACAATTCGCACTTGCAAACCACCTTGTTCGGCTCGTGCAAACTCAATTTTACCTGCATGTAATTCTATAATTTTTTTACAAATGGAAAGCCCCAAACCAGAACCTTGAGTTTTACTGCCCAAAGCCCGATAAAAGCGCTCCCCCAAACGTGCCAAGACTTCATTGGTTACGGTTTGCCCATTATCGGCTATGCAAATTTCCTGCGTAAATTCATGGGTTTTGGTCTTTATCCAAATCGTCCCTTGTGGCGCAGCATAGCGCACTGCATTATCAACCAAGTTACGTAAGCAGCTAAATAATAATTCTGCATTGCCCAGTACCTGTATGGGCTGTATATCCAACTGAACATGCATATTTTTTTCCTGAATGAACGGCGCCAGGCTTTGTAGAACCTCATCCATGAGGGTTTGGACAGATACCGCACTTTTGTTTAAGGACTGTTCATCTGTCGGGTCTAAACGTGCCAGTAACAGCAAATTTTCCAACACTTGTGTACCACGGCTAACATCACGCTGAATTTGCTCTAGATCTAGTGCAAGCTCAGGTTGCTGTTGATATTTACGCTTCAATACCTGTAAACGCATTTGAATGGCAGATAAGGGGGAACGTAATTCATGCGACGCATCTGCCGTAAAACGCTGTTCTGCAATTAAAGATTGTTCCACACGTGATAGTAATTTATTCAGTTGCTGCACCATCGGTTGCAGTTCTTTCAATTCGGGTTGGCTAGGCACAATGGCACTTAAATCGTGCTGATTTTTAGCTGCAATTTGTTGAGATAATTGCTGAATCCGCTTAAATTGGCGACCAATCATAAAATGTACAATTGCCCATTGCAGTAACCATAACACCAATAAAATGGCGGCATAACCCAAACTAGTAGCAGCAATTTCCTTGAAGCGATACTTTAGCGGCTGCGTAACAATTACCTGTAAGCCATCTTCTTGCGCAATATAGCTTCGCCAAATTTGAGCATCGTGCCAATGAAATGAAAAACTATCTGTCGAAGTTTGAACTAGCTGAGGCAAGTTAAGCTGAGAAAGGTCATCTTCATCTTCTGATGTCGTCAGAATCAGATCATCCAAAGTTAATTGATAGCCAATATGAAATTGTTCGCTTAATTCATCAACTTGATTACCTGCATGATCACGCAAGTCTGCCCGCAGCAGCATATCGGCAATTTCATCCATAATTTCATCATGCACTTGCATGGTCTGATAACTTGCAACTGCCAACAGTAAAATTAAGGCAAGGCTTCCCGCCAAGACTGAACTCAGTACTGAACTTTTGACCAGTTTTGACTGTAAAGAAACCGTATGTTGTGACATGCTTAATCAGCTTTAGGTTGTATCTTGCTGCATACGATAGCCTAAACCACGTATGGTTTTAATACGAGTACTGCCAATTTTTTTACGTAACTGATAAATAAAAACCTCAATCGCATTACTTTCAATTTCATCGCCCCATGCATATAAAGATTCTTCTAACTGCTCGCGAGTCACTACATGCTGCGGGTTTTGCATCAGTTTATGTAAAATCTGAAACTCTTTGGCAGTTAAATTCACTGGCTGATCATCTACTTTCACCTGTTTGCTTTGTGTGTCTAGAACCAAATTAGCAAAAACCAAATCATGGCTTGGATGGCTTTGTGCATTGCGTAACTGACTGCGCACCCGAGCCGATAACTCTTCTAAACTGAATGGCTTGACCAAATAATCATTGGCACCCAAATCAAGTCCTTGCACCCGATCTTGAATGCTATCTCGTGCGGTGATGAAAATGACTGGAGTATCTTGTTGCTGTTGTCTTAAGGCTTGCAGAATTTCATCGCCACTGTGTTTAGGCAAACCACGATCTAGCAACACACAATCATATTGATGCTGCTGAATGGCTAAAATAGCATGATCACCACGCTCGACCCAATCGACGTTATAGCCATCCATTTCTAACCAAGTTTTAATACTTTCTGCTTGAGATACATCATCTTCAGCCAAGAGTAATCGCATGCCATCCTGTTCCTTAAAATGTATCAAACATACTCAAGGACTAATTCGCACTCTGTTAATGTCTTGTTGCCAAGCGTGTAACTAGAGCCTGAGTCGGTCA